>JAADID010000318.1:9997-18387 GCA_013151505.1 Chlorobiota bacterium
TACAAATCCGGAGGATTTATATCAGGTTAAATTCAGATATCAGATAACTCATCAAGGTCTATCCTTGCAAGACCTTTTGATTTTATAAAATCATCTGACAATATTCCCTCGGGTATTTCCAACCTTGTTTCCCAGCCGTCATATTTGCCTCTATATTCATCTGCTAATTTGTAACAAAAGTCACTTATACCGTCAAGCAACTCCTTGTCAGGAATATGGGGACAAAACAACAGACAAAGCCATTGGGAATCTTTGATGTTTTTCAATGGTGGGGAAATATCAACCTGGAACCCTGCCCTTTCAGCCTTTTCCCTAGCCTGTTTTGCCAATTCTTTTTCAGGAAAATAAAGCCAGAAAGTAAATTCATGAGTTTGTTTTATATCCGAACCCAATTGTTTAAGTCCTTCCAAAATGAATTCCCCCGAATTAGGGTTTATATTATCATGATCCTTATTCATTCAATAGAAATTTTTTACGAGAATTTATACTGAATATCAAATTTGGAAACTCCTTCTATTCCTTTCCTGCCTCCCAAACCAAATGCTGCCTCACCATTCTTAATTCTCCGTAAGAAACATCATCGCCCAGTTTTTCTTTGGCTTCACCGAGTGTGATATCGGGGTTCTTCCTGAAAAACGCCAGTAATTTTTCCAGTTTTTTTTCGTCCACAAAATCGGTGACCGGCAGTTCCCCTGTTCCCACAAAACGGGCCAGGTGACCCGCAATCGTGGAAACCGCCAGATCCCTTTCTTCGGCTACCTTTTTCAGGTCTTTGTGTTTCAGCCACAATTCCAGGCTTACCTTTCGCGTGTCAATTTTCGGCTTCTTTTCTTTTTTTACCGGCTCGGGCAACGGTTCGGTTTTCAGTTCATGATCGCGGCGATAATCGTTGATCAGTTCCAGCAATTCTTCGCCGTAATTTTGTAATTTCTTCCTCCCGAAACCATGCACTCTTTTTAACTCATCCATGCTGGCCGGCGCCTGGTTGCTCAATGCCCGGATGGTTCGCAGTGGTAAAACCATGTAATGAGGCAGCCCCTCTTCAATGGCCCTGGCATTACGCCAGTCTTTCAGCAGGTCGTACAAACCGGGGTTGGAAATTTCCCTGCTTACCGGAAGCTTGGTTTTCCGGGCAGGGGTTTTTTTCGGCGCCTCTTCCAAAGATGCTTTCGCTCTGGCTTTCAGGTAATCTTTTAAGACAAACCCTTCACGGCAGCCCTCTAAACAAGTGAGCTTGAACTGCGTAACTGCATAAATCCGTTCTTCCTGTTTGGTGATCTTCTTCATGACTTCCGCATTGTCGGTCTCAAACGACAACTCTTCCAGTTTATTCAATACCTGCTCCTTTATTTTTCCGGCAAAATAATCTACCGCTTTTTTGATCCGTTCCTGCAACTCGGTGTTTTCTTCAGCATTGCTGTTTTTTCCGAGCAGGTGTCGTATCTGGTTCCGGAATTTTTCGGAGACTTCAATAATTTCTTTTGCCACCTGTTCTTTCACAGATTTCACCGGAGCAGCGGCATCCGGCGGTAAGCTCTGATAACTGTCATACAGTACTTTGTCAAGACCGTTGATTGCATATCGGATGGAAGAAAAGTCAAACAGGTCTTCCAGAACTTCAAGCTGGTATTTTGCTTTCGACGCTTCTAATTTTTGGTCATCCGGCTGACTTTTGCTCACCAGCTTGTTAAAGCCCTCGATAGAACTGTCCTGCTTTAAACTGTACGGCGAAAAGGGGGTGCTGAGTACCATTCCCTCTAACGAACGGCAGCGGCTCAGCGCCACATAAACCTGCCCGTGAGCAAATGCCGCCTCTGAGTCAATGATGGCCTTGTCGAAAGTGAGCCCCTGGCTTTTGTGGATGGTGATGGCCCAGGCAAGCTTCAGCGGCATCTGGGTAAAAGTGCCTTCCACGGTTTCTTTGATCTCTTTGGTTTCCTCGTCAATGGCGTAATTCACATTCTCCCAAACCAACGGCTGCACGTGAATGGACTCATCATCACCGGGACACTGTACCACAACGTAATCTGTGCTCAATTTTGTGATCGTTCCGATCTTCCCGTTGAAAAACCGTTTTTCCACATCGGGGTCGTTTTTTACGAACATCACCTGCGCGCCCACCTTCAGTTCCAGCTCCGGCTCGGTAGGATACATGTATTCGGGAAAATTGTCTTCAACTGTGGCGTAATAGTGGGATTTCTTCCCTTTCAACTCATTCAGCTTTTTCTCGTTGATGGCTTTGGCTTTGGCGTTATGGGTGGTAAGGATAATGTAATTTTCATTACCTGGGTCAAAACCGGGCTTGTATCTTTTGTTCAGGATATCAAGGGCCTCCCGGTCCATTTTCTTGTCCCTGATCTTATTCAGAAGCTCGATGAAATGCTGGTCCTGCTGACGGTAAACATGCTCGAGCGTGATCGTAATGTAATTTGATTTTTTCAGCGACCGGCTGCTGAAGAAAAAAGGTGTTTCGTAAAATTTGCTCAACAGTGTCCATTCGTCCCCTTTCACCACCGGTGGCAGTTGCTGCATGTCGCCGATCATCAGTAACTGCACGCCGCCGAAAGGATTATCGTTTCGTCTGAATTGCCGCAACCGTTCGTCAATGCTGTCGAGAAGGTCTGCCCGCACCATGCTGATCTCGTCAATCACGAGCAGGTCAAGGCTTTTGATGATGTTCCGTTTACGGGCGCTGAAACGGAATCCTTTCCTGTCTTCATTTTCGGTGTAACCCGGCACCCGCGGGCCGAAAGGTAATTGGAAAAAAGAATGGATGGTCACCCCGCCGGCATTGATGGCCGCTACCCCTGTCGGCGCCACCACGATCATCCGCTTGGGCGACAGCTCTTTCAGCCGATGCAAAAAAGTCGTCTTCCCGGTACCCGCCCTGCCCGTCAGAAAGATGTTGTTGCCTGTGTATCGCACAAAATCGAAGGCAAGCTGTAGAGGGTGATTATGAATGGTTTGCTGTTCCATTGGCTGGTTGGGATATGTGCCCCAAATTTAATGAAAATTTTAGCGACCTGACCTTTCAGGTTGGGAAAAGGCCTGTGTGCAGGGAATCTGAAAGGTCGGTCAACCCGGCGGACGTTTGTAACCGCCGTTGGTGTCCCCACCAACGGCACACTATTGTCATACCAAGGTTGACGGTGAGGACACCGTCAACGGGGAGAGTTCGATATTGAAAGGCAGAAAAAAACGAGTCCCGGAACATTCGATATTTCTTATTTCTCATTCGGCATTCTTCTTTTCTGGTCATTTCTGGCAGCTGAAAGCCATCGAAAATTGAAAAATATTACATCGTTTGATTAATTATGTTTAAAAAACATTATTTTTGTCATGCATAATAAATAACAACTCAATCATGTTTGTTAACAGGGAAAAAGAAATAGAACGGCTGAACCGGTCGCTGGAAAAGGAAAAGCCACAACTTATAGTGGTTTATGGCCGTCGCCGGTGTGGAAAATCAACCTTATTGCGTCGTGTGCTCCCAAAATCCTCAATCTATTTTTCTGCTGACAAACGTGTTGTTCACCTTCAGATAGCTTCACTGGCAAAACAAATTGATATAATAATCCCTGGGTTTGCAAAGCCGGTTTATCCTGACTGGGAGAGCATATTAACGAGCATGAACACCGCATTGAAAAAACCTGTTACCCTGTGTATTGATGAATTCCCCTACCTTGTAAAAAACAGCCCCGAACTGCCCTCTGTTATTCAAAAAATTGCAGATAATAATGCCCATCGTAATTATCATCTGATACTTTGCGGATCTTCCCAGCAAATGATGTACAGCATGGTTCTCGACAAGACATCCCCGCTATATGGACGGTGTGATGAAATCTTACGGATCAAACCTTTAAGCATTGGGAACATGAAAGATTTTCTTTCAGTTTCTTATAGAGACGCTGTAAAAGAATTCGGCGTTTGGGGCGGTGTGCCGAGATACTGGGAAATTCGCAAGCAATCCGGGAATTTTGGAGAAGCGGTAAAAAGGAATATTCTTGATCAGAACGGGGTTTTGTATGAGGAACCGGAACGTTTGTTTTCTGATGAATTACGTACATCCGTTCAGGCCTTTTCGATACTAAGTTTAATTGGCGCCGGAGTCCACCGCCTGTCAGAAATTGCAGGCAGATTAGGCAAACCGGCCACACAGCTTTCACGCATGCTCGGATTTCTTATTAACCAGGGCTATATCCGGCGTGAGGTGCCTTTTGGCGAGTCGGTAAGATCAACAAAAAAAAGTCTTTACAAAATTGATGACCCTTTTATGAATTTCTATTTTACTTTTCTGGTTCCCAATAAAAGCAGGCTTGAATTTGATTTAAAAGATCAGGTCTGGGAAGAAATTGAAAAAAAATACGATCAGTACCTGTCTGAAATCTGGGAGGAGCTTTGCAGAAAAGCCATTTCTTTTATTGAAATTGAAGGTAAAAGATTTTATCCCGCATCACGGTGGTGGGGTAGCGGGGTTGATAATAAAACGATGGAAATTGATATTGTGGCTGAATCTTTGGATAAAGGTACTTTGTTGATCGGAGAAGTAAAATGGTCGGATAAAACATCCCTAAACCAATTAGTAAACCTGTTAAATACCAAAAGTTCGAACATCCCTTTTCGGAAAAACAGAAAAATCATAAAAGCAGGATTTGTAAAGGAAAAAATCGGGGAGGCATCACAGGATACGGTTATTTTTACTCCGAAAGAAATCGTAAAACTTCTGCGATGATGATAAGTTGAAAAAATAATACGCACTCAATATTTATTGTGTTCGATATTCCTTATTTATTATTCGATATTTTTCAATTCTAATTTCCTTTCCCCTCCACCTTTCAGGTCTCCGCCCACGGGCCTGTTACGACCTGAAAGGAGAAAAAGCGACCTGAAAGGAATTTACCGGAGATATACTTTAAACGGGTAAGCCCAAAGCATCCGGCGTATATTGTTCTATCTTAAGAACGGACCTGTTTACAATCAGTCAGTCAGGTTGTTCTGAAAATATTTTAAGCAATGCAGCACTTTTTTCTGTATTTTTCGTAAAAATTCTTTATGAACAAAATAAACCTGACAATTATTCTTTCTTTTTTCCTGTTTAGCCTGCTGTTTGTTCAGGAAGCCTGTAAAAAGAAAGAGGATGAAGTGATCAATGATTTCACGGTGAACCTTCCGCGTTACAACATGAGCCATGATGTTTATTACCTTGTTAATCCGAAAGACAGGTCAATAGAACTGGAGTTTAATAAGCCCCTTAATCCGGCAACCGTTGACGGAAACCTGTCGTTTTACGATAAATCCGGTGCGTTGGATGACCGGTATTCGTTAGAAGTTTCAGGAAATATGATACTCCTGGTTTTTAAGAGCGATTTTCAGCTTCACGACGCATGGCAATATTTCATTGAAATATCACCCGGATTAAAGTCAGCGGATGGACAAAGTCTGGCCGGCAATGCAACATTGGAAATAAGAACTCTTTCTTATCCGTTGCCATCATCAGACCTCATAGGCGCCGACAGTACGGAAAGAAATTCCATTGCCTGCATCAGCGATCTGCACCTCGGTGATGAGCGGGCAAACGAAAATAACTATTGCTGGTTCGGCAAAAACAAAGCTGCCCTTGAAAATTTTCTCGACTACGTTGTGAACAGCCATCAATTCCGAAAACTCGTTATTATGGGTGATTTATTTGACGAATGGCTTGTCCCTTACACCATTTCGCCCTTCGATCCGCAAGTGAATATCAACAGTTCGAGCGATTATTTTCATGCCGTTGCAAGCAATCCGGTAAATACGGGAATAATTAACAGGCTGAAGAACATAGCGTTAAACGAAAACATAGAGCTGGTATATATTCCCGGAAATCACGATATGTTATTGACCCGTGAAATCATGGATGAGATAATTCCCCACCTGACATGGGCCGGGAAAGATGAAACTCCGGGGCTGGGTTATTATTCCCCTATGGAGGAAATCATCATGGAACACGGCCATCGTTACGATTTTTTCAACTGCCCGCAGTCGCTTGTCAATCCGGGTCATCAATTACCTCCGGGCTACTTTGTTTCAAGGCTTTATGCCCAGGGAATGATGGATAAAGGGAATGTCCTTAAAAGCGCAAATCAGACAAGTGGTTCATTTGAGTTTGAAACGGCCTGGACGCTTGCTTATCTTTACACCATCGCTCATTTTGATATGCCGTTACCCCAGGACGATTCGGCAAATATTCTGATGGGTGGAATTGACGATTATTCAAATCCCATGTCATTTAACGGTGCAAAAAAAATGTATGCAGAAAACATCGAGGAGCTATGGCCTGAAACCCAGACAAAAAATAAGGTACCGGTACCGACCGAATGTTGTTTCCATGCCATCTGGAACGGTCACAGCGACCTGTGGAGTGCGGCAATGACTCAGTATATCCTTCAGCCCCCTGCACCGGTGACTTACAAAGTCATTGCTTTCGGGCATACACATCAGCCCGAATTGAAAACTTATGTGGCGGCCGGAGAAATCCTGAACGTTTATGCAAATTCAGGTTCCTGGCTTGATGAAGATGCATCGGATTATAAAGTGAGGACTTTTCTTACCATAAAACCGGCTGCCTGGACAGGTTCGCAACTTGATGTTGTGAGCTTATATCAGTATAATTCTTCCGGCACCGGTCAATATAAACCCGTGCTTCTGGGCGAGGAAAGTGTGGAAGCAAACTAAAAGAAAAATTCCGGTATTTATTTCGTTACCAGTATTATCCTGTGATTGTTTATTTAAAAACATTATCTTTACATTTTACAAAAAAGCAACTATCCGATGAAAAGATTTTTCATGTTGGTGACTTTGGTCTTTTCCTTTGCAACAGCGTTTTCAAATGCAGCCCCGACAAGCAGTGCTTTTGTTTCGGAACTCTATTTTGATGATAACGGTGACTGGACTATCGAACTTTATTTTACATATTATGATGCGGAAACAGATACCGGATATGTGATGATCACCCCGACAGATACTGCCTTTTTTAATAAATTCCCGGATTCGACAAATATTGTTTTACTAACCAGTGCTGACTTAAGCAAGCCAATCACACTTGATAAAACAGGTGATATGTTTTGGTTTGAAAACTGGTTTGATGATATGACGTGGCCGCTTGCCGCCACTTTTGTTTTTGGTGATTATCCGGGCTCAAAAGTCAATGCCCCTTATGCAGGTCAGTCATTGGTAGGTATTTACGGTAAGGTTGTTAAGGATACTTCCTCTTCGTTGGGTTACCGTCGTGATCCGGCAAAAGGAATACTGATAGGGCACATTTACGATTCTGTCGGAATACCTTTACCATACATCCGTGTGCAAACCTATGGTATTGAGGCTAAAATTTTATGGCCGGATGAAAATGGATTTTTTACGGATACTCTTTATGCGAAGAATTATGCGATATTTATTTATAATGGCAACCCGCATAAGATTTACGGTGGCGGTTTCACCATTGAACCCGATTCAACCACTATTCATGACATTTATCTTCCTGTTTCTGCTGAAATGGAAATTTCAGGATATTGTTTTTTAGCTGACACGGATGATTACAGCAACACAAAAGTCTATTTAAAGCCACAGTGCCCTTTTGCTCCAACAGATACAATTATAACGGACTCTGCAGGACATTACTCAAAGGTAATTAATGTCGGACATTATGCTTTAAGGTTTTCACATGAAAATTACCTGCCTGATTATACTTACAATCCTGTAGATATGTTTTTTGACACTGTCATGAATGATGTTTATTTGCAAAAGGGCATTGTTCACGAAATAGCAGAGGGCACGATTTCAGGCAGATGGGTGGCAGATTATCCCTATTGGATTTTCGGTGATCTCACGATTCAGGAAGCTGATTCATTGATTATTGATCCCGGCGTCCAGGTGGTTTTTAAAAGGAACAAGCAATGGAATATATTCGGGACTTTGCTGGCCGGTGGAACGGAAGATGATACCATCAGCATTTTTTCCATAAGCCCCGGAAGATGGGGCCCACTGAATTTTCTGAATGAAACGTCAAGCAATAGTAAGCTCAAATACACTGACATGAGTCTTCAGGAGAGCATTAAATTTTTCAATGCTTCCCCTTCAATTGAAAAATCAATGATTACATGGAATACCGATCTGGATTTCTACGGTTCTTCAGCGCCCGTTATCAATGAATGTTATTTTGATTTTGGGGTGAAAATGTTTTGTTACGACAGCTCGGCACCAGTTATTACAAGGAATTTTCTTAATGAATCTGTGACTTGCCATGATCAATCAAAACCCCAGGTTTTCAACAACGACTTCTTTGGTTTTTGGGTCGCCATTGAATGTTTTGAAAACGGAAATCCCGAAATTAACAGCAACATTTTTCAGAAAGGCGG
>JAADID010000318.1:18443-22757 GCA_013151505.1 Chlorobiota bacterium
ACAATGTTTTTTTCGACCTTTATGATCCGATTTGGGGCAATAGTCAATGGATCCCCGGTTTTGGAATTCTCGATACGACCAATATTAACGGAGATACATGCGATGTTTATTTTAATTTATTCATGGACCCATTGCTCACCGCTCCTGATAATGGAGATTTTTCATTGATTACCGGTTCTCCCTGTATTGATGCCGGTGACCCGGATTTTCCGTTTGATCCGGACTCAACAATTGCCGATATCGGAGCGCTATACTTCGATCAGACGGGGGTCTTTATACAAAACAGAAAAACAAATAAACCTGATGTCAAACTGTATCATTATCCCAATCCGGCTAACGATTTTGTGAGTTTTGTTGTAGAGAGCAATGAATGGTATATGTTGAAAAACGCAAGCATAAAAATCTACAGCCTGTCCGGTATTAAAATCGGTGAAGTGCCATGTCCGCTGATTAATAAAGGTTTTGGAAAGAAGATTTACCGGTACGATCTTAACAACAACATCATAAAACCGGGGACTTACTTTTATACATTTGAAGCCAACGGAAAAG
Source organism: Chlorobiota bacterium (assembly GCA_013151505.1). GTDB lineage: Bacteria > Bacteroidota > Bacteroidia > Bacteroidales > F082 > JAADID01. The sequence goes on from JAADID010000318.1 coordinate 18,993, forward strand.
TGTTATCCTCTAATAAAATGATCATTTTACGATGAGGCTGTTATTGTTCATCATTTCTTTTTGCTGTGCCCCATTAATAGTACCTGCACAAATCCCCGATTTTTACAAAGAGTATGTCACTATGGAAATTCGCAGCGGTTCTGTTGAAATTAACGGTATTTATCAATTAAGAAACAATGAAGATTTTGACCAGAAAATAATCTTGTCCTATCCGTTTCCGCTTGATTCATTGTATGGAGAAGTTAGCCATGTTTATGCTTTTGAAACCGTAAATGACAGTACGGTCAACAGGCTTATGGCCAAAAGTGAAAAAGGGGCAATGGTCGGAATAAACATGGCAGCAGGATCGGAAAAAACCCTTTACATAGGATACGTTCAAAAGCTCAAAAGCAATAAGGCGGAATACATCCTGACAACAACCAAAAAATGGAACAAACCCCTTGAGAGCTCACAACTTGAACTCATTGTTCCGGTGGATTATCTGGTTGAACATATTTCTTACCAACCTGTTGATACTATTGTGTCTGATGATAAGATTCATTACTTTATCCAGAAACGTAATTTTATGCCGGAATGGAATCTAATTGTGTGGTTCAGAGCGTCGGAGTGATCTCTATCGATATAATATTTATGATGCTGATAAAATAAACCCGTGCTTTTGGGTGAGGAAAGCGTGGAAGTATATTAAAATGATAATCCCGGTATTTATTTCGCCACCAGTATCATCCTGTCGCTGTCCGCTTTTTTGACTTTCTTGTAAAAATCAACAAAACGGCCGTAGCTTTCGGGAGGATAATCCCCTTTCCAGATGGTCAGGGTCCTGACATAACTCACCAAAGAATCCCGATTGTAAACAACGGTGGTCAGCTCTCCGAACTGGGATTTTATATTTTTGCCGGCTGTTACTTTTTCAATTTTATAATTATCCGGTATTTTATAGGTTAGTGAATCTTTCTCCATCATTGATCTGTGGAACACAATGTCAGATTTGCGCTTGTATTGTGTTTCCGTCGGTATCTTCCTCACTTCATTCAGCATATTCAGTTCGATCACCATCCTGTTTCCGAACCGGGTGCCGCAACCGTTGATGGCCAGTTCCAGGTTTTCAAATATCGAAGGGATCCGTTCATGTTCTTCTTCGAAAGAACAGCTTTCCAGCGTAAAATCCGGCAAGTGAAGCCCCTTTCTGATCAGTTTCTTTTTGTCATGTTCGTCAGCCAGCAGTTTTGGCAAATTCCGGTCGTAAAAATACCCTTTGTATTGAGTTGAAACAGTTGCCCACCCGTTCCCACTGTTATCAAGGATAATATTGGCCGTACAAATCTTCTGATTGTCATTTTCCGAATAGCGGGTTGTCCTGACCAATGTCCCGCCATTTTCATTCACCAGCAATACATCTCTGTCATCGGTAAAGCTGCCGAGATATCCGAAAGGTAACCGCTGACTGGTACATTCCAGCCAGACGGAATCCGAGTCAATTAAGGCACACAAAATTACATGATTGAATTGGTTGGACGGAAAGCTGCTGATAATCGCCGGCGAATTGTCCCCGGCTTTTACAAGGGTATAATAGGATTTGATACCGGCCACCTCCAGCAAAGCTTTCATGTAATTTGTCAGCGCTTTACAATCGCCGTAGGAGACTTTATCAACGGTTCCGGCATCGATGGGTTGCCAGCCGCCAATACCGATAGTTATATTTACATAGCGGGTGTTGTCCTGCAAATAGTGATACAATATTTTGCTTTTCTCATAATCGGAACCGGCATTGGAAATAAGCGCTTTGATTTTCTGCTGAGTTTCTTCAGGCAACTCTTCCCTGCCTTTGCCAAGTGTATAAATCCAACTGCCGAATTCTTTCCAGGTTTTACAGTTGCCCTCGTATCCGTCAATTAAAAATGCCGTGGGTGCAAGTTGAACGGAAGGTGAATATTCGGTCAACGGTTCGCCGAATGGTTCTTCTTTTATGGCTTTTATGCCGTTCACTTCCCAGGTCAGCACTTCTTCATCTTTCTCCGTCCTTTTTTCCGGTCTGACATCAAAATTCCTGTTCAGTATCCTGACTTCAAGGTTCGCCGGTTTTTTTAGAGTAAAAGATGAATGCTGAACCGAAACATTGTAATCCTTATAAATGTACCAGTCGGGGTAATTCAGTAAGCCGTCATAATCTACCTCATAAGAATATTCCATCGTAAAAGGAAACTTCAGGTATTCCGGGTCAATGGCTTTTATTCTGCTGTCCACAAAGAGTGAACTTCCCGATGTCAGGCTGATATCATGAATGTCTTCCGTTTTGATCTTTTTAACTACCTCACCCGACGCGTCATAAACGGTCCCTTTCAGGTTGGTGATCTTTTTGAACTGATCGTAAGGCTGAATAAAGTAGGATTGAGCAACACCGGCCTTTTTCAGGATGGTTACTGCATACTTTACTTTCAGTGTGGCTTTTTTAATGTTTTTTATATCAAAAAGTATTTCTTCATTCCGTATTACCGCCTTGGCCGATTTTTTCAAGCTGTCGGGAATGGCGCTTACCGGGTATTTCTTTTCATGACCGGCAAACGATGTATTGAAAAACAATACGACAAATATCATTGTGATTATGATAACTGACGGGGCAACCCGTCTGTTGATCAACCCTGCTGTTATTAAATATTTCATACTACAGGGTTTTTATGACCAGCGGTTCGGATTCCTTTTTGATCACTTCATTATAAAACGCTTTTAAATTAGGATATTCCGTTATCAGGAACATGGTTTTGTTCACTGACAGTTTGTATTGAAGGGTCACCGTATTTCCCATTTGAATCACATTGTAAACAAAGCTGGCTGCATTGTTCGGAAGAGCAAATCTTGCACTCTTGGGCACCTCTGCAATTTTAAATTCGTCGGGAATGGTTATTTTTACGATCCCCGACTTCTCGATCGGGACGGCAAAATCAACAGGATAGTTCCGTACTTTGGCTTTAAAAGGGTTTTCATCCATTTTTTCGAAAAGAGCCAGTTGCAGGAATAGCGTGGTGTCCATTTCATAAACACGGTTCGTGATCTTTACCTGGTATTTATCCGAAACAGGTTTGTCAATGTTGTCGAGGTCTTTTATTTCCATATCCTCAATTTGAAGGCCGGGATATTTTTCAGTCAGCGATTCGGCGTATTCGTCTATATCAGCAAACTGTTCCATTTTTTCCCTGAAATTATAGGCAGCATAATCACTTCTGCGATGGCTCAGGTTACCGGTTAATGAAAGGTCATTTTCCAGGTGAAGATCATAATAAACAAGCTCTTTAAATTTTCCATCGGTTTTCAGGTCAACCCAAAGCGAGTTGTTTGCATTAACCACCCTGCCTTTTCCGTTCAGACACTTTTCAGGGATCAGATTATAAGGAAGCAATTTATCCGTGGCATCAACAAGCATGTATTTCCCGTTCACATTGACAATAGCCAGCACATAATTCAAACGCCTGATGCTTGGGAAATTATAAGACAGCCGCCCGTTGTCTTTTGTACTTAGCACGACGGTACTGGCGCTAAAGTCAAGTTTCTGCAATAACCGGGTCAGCATGATATTCAGGTCTGCCGAATTGCCGATCTTATCTGCGTAGATGTTGCCTAAATTATTGATCTTTGCAAAACATCTGTCCTCCCCGTTAAAGTCAATTGTTTTGACAAAATCAACCGCTGCTTTCAGTTTTTCCGTGTCCGATTGATTTTCAGCTTCAATTTGTTTGGCCACCTTGTTCAGGAAAAAGCCCGAACTCAACG
>JAADID010000151.1 GCA_013151505.1 Chlorobiota bacterium
TGATTAGTTTTTTAAAGTAGTTGAAATATTTTTCTCCAAAAACATTCTGAATATGTTCCAGATCACACCCCCAGACGGTTCGCAGGGCGGTCATTACATATTCATTGTAATGCTGGTTTTTGGTGAGGATTTCTTTTTCGAAAGTTATTTTTTTTGTTTTTTCAGCTTCAATATATTTTTTCATATTCGATACGTTCCACTGGCGTGAATAACCGTTATAAGAATGGGCAGACGGTCCCAAACCAATATAATGTCCGCCCAGCCAGTAAATACTGTTGTGTTTTGAATAAAAACCTTCGCGGGCAAAATTTGATATTTCGTAATGGATATAGTTGTTTTCAGAAGTCTTATCAAGGAGTATTTTAAAATGTTTAATACTTTCATTTTCATCCGTGTTTTTCATTATCCCTTTTCTGATCAGTGTGGATAGCGCTGTTTTAGGTTCCACGGTTAGTGAGTAGGAAGAAAGATGAGGAAGGCCGAATGAGAAAAAAGTTTCCAGGTTTTTGATCCATTTTTCCTCGGTCAGACCCGGGATACCGTAGATGAGGTCAATGGTCAGATTGTCAAAACCGTATTTTTTTGCCAATTCGATGGCGGCATAAGATTGTTTTGCATCATGCACACGGTTCAGGTATTCCAGATCGTCGTCAAAAAAACTCTGAATACCGATACTCAATCTGTTAATTAGTGTTTCATTCTTCAGTTGTTTTAAAAAAGTGGCATTCAGATCGTCGGGGTTGGCTTCCAGTGTGATTTCAACCCCGGAAGAAACATTAAAAACAGCCATTATCTTTTCGATGATGGTAATTAAATCACTCACCCCGTAAAGCGATGGTGTGCCGCCACCGAGGTAGATCGTATTAATCTTTTCCTGCTTCAAATAATCTTTGCGTTGTTCAATTTCAAACAACAACGTTTTTAAAAAAGGTTTGCGGTATTTTTCCGAAACAACCGAATAGAAATTACAATAGTGACATCTCTGTTTACAAAAAGGAATATGGATGTAAACGCCTGCCATCAGATTTGAAATAAAAGTATGCGGAAACCTAAATCAGGTCTTTTAAATTTTCACGGTGATTGGACAGACTTTCACGAATTTCGGTTTCCAGCCCGAATTCTTTGATCAAATGCCGTGTGTTTTCGTTGTTGGGCAAATAGTTAACCAAAAAGTAAACACTGTCGTAGGTAAATATGATGTTTCCTTCTTTGTCTATTAATTTTACCTCAAAGTTACTTTTTGATTTTTTGATTTCCAGCCCGGTATATTTTGTTAACAGTTGCCTGATGATCTCCTCTTTATCACTGTTTGTCAGCCCGTTATGCGAAGAAATACGGTTGCAGGCAAACACAAACCGTTTTTCGATAAAATGATATTGCATCAGGAATTTATAGGATCCGAAATGTTCGCGATAAAAATAAACCCGGTGTTTCGGAATCTGCTCATCATTCCATAAAATATAAGCCGGTGAACCCCGTTTTGCTTTCAGCGTTTTATAGGTTATTTCCCTGAGAGGAATCTCGTTAAATAAAAATGATTTATCTGATTCAACGACTTTTGTCTTTGGCAGCGGATTCAATGTTAACTTCAAATCGGCCATGTCTTTAATCACATTTTGCTGAAAATAATATCTTGATCCGTGGCTTTTGCTACTAAAACGTAATTTTCTTTTTAATCTTCTGAAAAATCTGATTTTCATTGATGCATTGTTTTTTAAATGCTGAAAGTAAACAATTTTGCCCGGCAAAGATGCAAAAATTCATCCAGTTATTCATGTTAACGCAAAATCCACAATAGCAGTCGAATGGATATCGAGTGTGTCGAACAATGGGATATCAGTATGTTTTTGTTGAATTAACAAGGGTATTTCCGTACAACCCAGTATGATTCCTTCGGCCCCATTATTTATCAATACGTCAATAATTTCCAGAATACGTTTTCTTGTCTCTTTTTTAAATTTCAAATGAAATAATTCATCGAAAATTATGGAATTAATGTAGTTCCTGTCATTGAGCGAAGGGACTATCGTTTCAATTCCGTGTTTTTTCAGGTTGTCTTTATAAAAACTGCCTTCCATCGTGATTTTTGTGCCCAAAAGACCGACTTTTAATACCCTCCCCTTTTTAACTGTTAGGGCTGTTGCCGTTCCGATATGGATTAAAGGCACATCAATCTGCTGTTGCAATTTTTCAGCATAAAGGTGCATCGTATTGGCACACAAAGCCAGGCCCTCCGCCCCCGAATTGATCAGATTCCAAGCTGTTTTGATCAGCATGGCCAGGACGCCTTCTTCTCCGTAATTGATCTTTAACCGTTGGATGTCGCCATAATTCAGCGAGTACAAAATACAGTGTGCGTATTCACGACCTCCCAGCCGCTCGTTGATTTTTTCATTTATCAGCCGGTAATATTCTGCACTTGAAGCCCAGCCTGTCCCTCCGATGAGGCCTATTGTTTTCATCAGTTCTTTTTTAAAACGATCCTGAAAGTAGTCCCTTTACCCGGCGCGGAAGACTTGACATATATTTTTCCTTTATGATAGTCGCGAATAATTCTTTTGGCCAGCGATAAACCGAGCCCCCATCCCCTGGCTTTACTGGTATAACCCGGGTTAAAAATTGTCTTTTGTTCGGTGTAGGAAATCCCTTTGCCGGTATCGCTGATATCAATGACCACATGCTTTTGTTCATCTTTCATTTCAATGGTGATGGCTCCCTCGCCCTCCATGGCATCAATGGCATTTTTACACAGGTTTTCGATGACCCAACTGAATAACGCGGCGTTCAGGGGAATAAACAACTCTTTATTTTCAGGAATTTTGTTTTTATATAAAACCTTTTTCGGCGTCCGGGGTTTCAGGTATTCCAGCGTATCGTTAATAATTTTTATAATATCGTTTTGAACCAACTTTGGGGTGGACCCGATCTTTGAAAAACGTTCGGTAATCATTTCCAGGCGGTTGATATCTTTTTGAATTTCATCAGCGACTTTCTGTGCATCACCATGTCCCATTTTAAGTAATTCCATCCATGCCATAATTGACGAAAGGGGCGTGCCTATCTGGTGGGCCGTTTCTTTAGCCATGCCCGCCCACACTCGGTTTTGTTCGGCATTCCGCATATAGCTGAACAGAAAATAGGCAATCAATAAAAACACGGCAATGATAAGGATCTGGGTTATCGGGAAAAATTTGATTATGGTAAGCAATTCCGAGTCCTGATAAAAAATGTAAGCGGTTCCCTGGTCGCCAAACGAAACTTTGATGGGTTTATTTTCGCTCTCCATTTCCTTCAGCTTCATTTTCACAAAATCAGGATTACTCATCCTCACATCATTCAGGTTGCCAAACTGGATTATATTTTGCCGGGTGCTGTCTGTAATAATTACAGGCACGCTCGAAGAGTTGAGAGCCACTTCCGAAATGAAAGCGGAGATATAATCATTCAACACCTCTTTTAATTCCGTGAAGAATTTTGAGTCCTGATAATAAAGATAATTTTTCCGGTTTGGGGCATAGGGTACATCAATGGGGTCATAGGCGGAAAAATCATTCAGTAAATCACCTTTCAGATAAGTGATGGTATCGCTGGGCAAAACCAGGTTGACATAATTCAGTATTTTACCGTTTTCATCGGTTAATATGACGGGTATGGATTTGTTATTCGCAATGATATCAAGGTAAAATGTGAGATCCTGGCTTGAATTGTTGCTCAGTATTTGTTTATAAACCTCTGCAAGCAGCTCCACGCGCTTGCGTTCTTCCTGTTGAAGCTGCCTGAAGAATGATTCGGTATATTTTACCAAACGGGCTTTCCGCTGAACCGCAGCCGCCCAAAGCCGTACATTGTTGCGTTCCTGCTTTGCAAATTGCCTGACCAGATAGTTTGTATAATAAATTGATGCCCCGATTATGATCATGGCGACAATGAAAAGAAGAATTTTTGATCGCTTTTTTTGTGTGTAAATGTTCAAGACAACAAACTTTATTGTTCAAATGTAATAACAATTCAGTGAATGAATTATTGCCCGTGAATTATTTGGCAATTTTCCGGATTTTCAGTTTTTCAAAGCGGTTAAAAAACGGTTGTTCGTAAGTGTAATTCAATGAACGATAACGAACACCGGTTGTTTATCTGACGAACACTTTTCAAATCCCCATGGCTTGTAAATAATTGATATACAGCGAGATTTGTTTTATGGCACAATTACTGATCAAGTGATGACGTTTATTTTATATCAAAAAACAACAGCTCCATGATTGTTTTAAAAAATATTCATAAGACATACAAGATGGGAAAAACCGGGGGCCTTCATGTATTGAAGGGTATTGACCTTAAAGTAAGGGAAGGCGAACTGGTGTCCGTCATGGGTTCTTCCGGTTCCGGAAAATCCACATTGCTCAACATTCTGGGAATACTTGATGTTTACGACCAGGGGGAATACTATCTTGACGGAAAACTGATGGCCGGACTCAAAGAACGAAAAGCAGCATATTACCGGAACAGGATGCTGGGTTTTGTCTTTCAGTCGTTCAACCTTATCCCGTTCAAAAATGCCATGGAGAACGTGGCTCTTCCTCTTTATTATCAGAAGATCAGCCGCAGGAAGAGGAACAAGATCGCTATGGAATACCTTGAAAAAATGGGACTGAAAGAATGGGCGCATCATCTGCCCGGCGAACTTTCGGGAGGACAAAAACAACGTCTGGCCATTGCCCGGTCGCTGATCACCAATCCAAAAGTAATACTGGCTGACGAACCGACCGGAGCACTGGACTCTACCACATCGCAGGAAATCGTGGATTTACTTAAAGAGATCAATAAAAAAGGAACCACAATGATCATTGTCACTCACGAGCATGACATTGCCGACCAGACCAACCGGATTATCCTGTTGAAAGACGGTATTATTGAAAATGACGCCAACGGCCATGATGACAAACAAGAAGTTTTCAATCAGCTAAGTGAAAAAGAGATAAAACCCGTACTCTGATGTTCGATATTGACAAATGGCAGGAAATATTAAGCACGATCAGCAAAAACAAATTGCGCACCGTCCTTACGGGATTTAGTGTTTCCTGGGGTATTTTTATGCTCATCATATTACTGGGTTCCGGAGCAGGTCTCCAGAATGGTGTTGAAAACCAGTTTGCTGATGAGGCCACAAACAGCATCTGGGTGTATAGCGGACAAACATCCATGCCTTATAAAGGTTACAATGCAGGGCGATATATTAATTTTGAGAATGCGGATTATGACCGGACAAAAAGAAATGTTAAACAGGCGGACCATATCAGCGGCAGACTGTATGTTAGCAGCTCCAATATCACGAGTTATAAAAATAATTACGGAACGTATAGCATACGGTCAGTAAATCCGGGACATCAATATATCGAAAATACAATCATTACAAAAGGACGGTACATCAATGAACTGGACATCCGTGACAGGGGAAAAGTGGCTGTTATCGGGGATCTGGTAAAAAAAGATTTGTTTAAAAACGGGGAAGATCCAATAGGGGAATACATCAAGATCGGGAATATCCCTTTCAAGGTTGTAGGCGTTTTTGAAGACAAAGGCGGAGAAGGGGAAATGCGTATCATTTATTTGCCGATAACCACGGCTCAAAGGGTTTTTAACGGAGGAAACAGAATTGACCAGTTGATGTTTACCATCGGAGATGCATCGCTTGAGGAAAGCAAAAAGATAGAAGAACAGGTTCGGCTGGATATGGCGAAATACCATCACTTTGATCCTAATGACAAGCGTGCTGTCCGGGTTAATAATGACCTGGAAGAATACATCAAAGTACAAAACCTTTTTACAGGAATCAGGGTGTTTATCTGGATTGTGGGCATAGGGACCATCATTGCCGGCATTGTAGGTGTTAGCAACATCATGATGATCGTGGTGAAAGAACGAACCAAAGAAATAGGCATTCGCAAAGCCCTTGGCGCCACACCGGTTTCGATTATCGGGCTGATCATGCTCGAGTCCGTAACAATCACAAGTCTGGCCGGATATGTCGGTTTGGTACTGGGTGTGGGATTGCTCGAAATGATCAAAGCCAATGTTCCTCCGAGCGATTTTTTCATGAACCCGGAAGCCAATATTTACGTGGCGCTGACAGCCATGGCATTATTGATCATTGCCGGTGCTATTGCTGGGTTTATTCCGGCCCGGAAAGCAGCGGCCATTAAACCCATTGAGGCCTTGCGGGACGAATAAAAAAGGAAGACAATGAAGATTTTTGATGCAGACAACTGGCACGAAATATTAAGCGCTTTGAAAAAAAACAAAGTGCGGACTTTCTTCACTGCATTCGGTGTTTTCTGGGGAATCTTTATGCTTGTCCTGATGCTGGGTTCCGGTAACGGACTGAAAAATGCAGCTTACAATGGATGGGGCGATTTTGCTACAAACAGCTTTTTCATGTGGACACAGCGAACATCCATGCCTTACAAAGGGTTCAAAAGGGGCCGCAGTTTTCTTTTCAATAATGACGATACAAAAGCTATTCGTGAGAAAGTTCCGGAAGTGCAAACCCTGGCGCCACGCCTTCAGGCCGGCGGATACCGGGGCGCAAGCAATGTGATACGGGGCAAAGAAACCGGAGCGTTTAACATCTATGGTGATTATCCCGATTTTATGAATATTGATCCGGTAACCATCACCAAAGGACGGTTTATCAACAACAAAGATATAACCGATATCAGAAAAATTGCCGTTATCGGCAATGGTGTGGTGGATGCCCTTTTCAAAGACGGAGAAGAACCCATCGGGGATTATATCAAAATCCAGGGAGTCTATTTTCAGGTTGTAGGCACGTTTAAATCCAAAAAGAAAGGCGGACAGGCCGAGCGTGATGCCAACAGTATTTTTATGCCGTTTTCAACCATGCAGAAAACCTACAATTACGGTGATAAGGTTTTTTGGTATGCCATCACCTCACGGGAAGGGATACCGGCATCGGTAACGGAAGAAAAAGTGGTCACCCTGATGAAACAGCGACACAAGGTACACCCCGACGATGACCAGGCCATCGGGCATTTCAATGTGGAAAAGGAATTCAACAAAATGGAGGGCCTGTTTAACGGCATTGACGGACTGATCTGGATCGTAGGTATCGGAACATTACTTGCCGGTATCATCGGGGTTTCCAATATCATGCTGATCATTATTAAAGAAAGAACCAAGGAAATCGGGGTAAAACGTGCGCTTGGCGCCACACCGATGGATATTATAAGCCAGGTGATCCTGGAATCGGTTTTCCTGACGACCATGGCCGGGTATTTCGGACTGGCGCTGGGCGTGGGGGTGCTTGGTTTACTGGATAATGCCATGCAGGGAAACGGAGCGGATAGTCAGTTTTTCCTGCACCCGGAAATTAATTTTTCGGTTGGAATAACAGCCCTGGCTATCCTGATCATATCAGGTATTTTCGCCGGGCTGATACCGGCCAAAAGAGCCGTGAGTATTAAACCCGTAGATGCATTGAGAGATGAGTAAAGAAAAAAAGGTGGAATAATGGATGGTTGGAAGAATGGAAGGAATTAATGAGATGATACCATCCGGTTAAAAAGTAAAAGTATATTTTGAAAGTAACATTTAAGATATCAAAAAGCAACATTAAAAGAATAAAAACAAACCAATCATGAAAACATTTTTTAAAATCTTTATTCCCGTTGTCATTCTGGGTATTTTCGGATATACCCTGTATTTCCTGTGGGACAAATCAAAAGAAAAACCGGTAGTTTACGAAACGGAAACTCCGTTTTACACGGATGTGATCAAGAAAACCGTAGCCACCGGTTCGGTAGTGCCAAGAAAAGAAATCGAGATCAAACCGGTCGTCAGCGGCATCATTGACGAATTGTATGTTGATGAAGGAGATATGGTGAAAAAGGGTGATCTCATTGCCAAGATTCGCATTATTCCAGATATGATCACTTTAAACAATGCCGAATCGCGTATTGAGAAAGCCAAGATCAATCTGAAAGATGCAAAAAGAAACTACGACCGCCAGTTAAATTTACTCGAAAAAGGTGTGATTGCCAAAGCGGATTTTGAAACTTATGAAATTGCTTATCAGAGCGCACAGGAGGAATTAAAAGCTGCCGAAGAAACACTGCAACTGATCAAAGAAGGACAGCTTAAAAAATCGGGAGCACCCACAAATACCCTGGTACGTTCCACCGTTTCGGGCATGGTGCTGGATGTGCCTGTTGAAATCGGCGACCAGGTGATTGAAGCCAACAATTTCAATGCGGGGACTACCATTTCCACAGTGGCCGACATGAATGATATGGTGTTCAAAGGTAAAATTGACGAAACCGAAGTTGGAAAGATACATGAAAATATGCACCTGATCCTCTCCATCGGTGCCATTGACGACACAAAGTTTGATGCCACGCTGACAAAAATATCCCCAAAGGGTGTGGAAGAAAACGGCGCCATCCAGTTTGAGATCGAAGCAAATGTAAATCTGAAAGAAAACCAGTTTATCCGCGCAGGGTACAGCGCCAATGCCGACATCGTCCTCGAAAAAGCCGACAGTGTGATGGTCATTCCCGAAAGTCTGCTGAAATTTGACGGCGACACCGCTTACGTCGAGGTGGAAACCGGCGAACAGCAATTCGAAAAACGGATTATCGAAACCGGTTTGTCCGACGGGATCAATATTCAGGTTCTCTCGGGAATTGATGAAAACGATAAGATCAAGAAAACATCGTAAAGAAAAAAATAATATCTTTTGCCTGAATTTTAAGATATTGAACAGTCCTGACATAAACCGGGACCGTTCAACGATATTACTATTACAAAATCCCGGATATGAAAGTGCAATCACGAAGGGAGTTTCTGACTCAGGCAATACTGGCTTCTGCGGGAATCCTGTTTTTCCCGTACTGCAAAAAAGGTAACAAAAACACGAATTACGATAAAGATATCATTGTCGTCGGAGCCGGAATAGCAGGACTGGCTGCCGCAAAAACATTGAAAGATGCCGGGTTTAAAGTAACCCTGCTGGAAGCCGGCAACAGATACGGCGGCAGGATAAGAACAGTTGATATTGATGGATACAAAGCGGATTTCGGCGCTTCCTGGATACACGGGATCAAAGGGAATCCGCTGTATGCGCTGTCCAACGATTACGGGCTGGTGACAAAACCTACCTATTACGACCCCTCGTATATTTTTGATACAGACGGTGAAGAGGTAACCGATGCAGAGTGGAAAACCATTGAAAAACTCCTTGAGCAACTGACCGGCATGGCATACGACACCCCCGATGTATCGCTTCAATCTTTGCTTGACACAATGGAGCCGGGATTAAATCTGCCTGACAAATTAAGGCGGGCATTTTTCGGCGCTGTCCGGTCAGAGATCGAAATACCTTATGCCGTTGATGCGAAAGACATTGCGGCTAAAGCCCTGACAACGGATGATTCCTTTCCGGGAAAAGACGTGATTTTTGAAACGGGAATGCAGGGAATCACAGATATACTTGCAGCGGGCTTGAACATCCGGTACAATACTTTTGTGACCAAAGTATCCTATTCAGGAGATAAAGTGACCGTATTCACAAGAAATTCAGAAAGTATTGAACAGAATCGTTCCTGTACGGCTTGTCACACGGGAACGGAGGCCTCCCTGTTGGATCAGGATACCGTGTTTACGGCTGACAGGGTTGTGGTAGCCCTGCCGCTGGCCATGCTCAAAAATAATAATGTAGTCTTCGAACCGAAAATCCCTGCCGGAAAGCAGGAGGCGATCAATAGTCTCGGGATCGGGACAATGAACAAGGTATTTCTGAAATTTCCCGAAACCTTCTGGCGGGACGACGGATATTTTTTTGAATACCTGAAAGAAGATCATTCGAAGGTCATTGAATTTTTCAGCCCGGCGCCCACAGGTAAAAAAAACGTTATCGTCAGGCCGGCATGCACGAAGCATTGAAAAAATGGAAGATGCAGAAGTGCTGGAATTGGTGATGAATGATCTGAAAGGCATGTTCGGCACCTCGATTCCTGAACCTGTTGCCATGAAAAAAACATCATGGCACACGAATCCCTATTCATTGGGTTCATATCCTCATTTAAAACCAGGCGCCGACCTGTCGGTTTGTGATACTATTGCCGCCCCTTTGGCTGACAAAGTATTTTTTGCCGGGGACGCCACAAGCCGGAAATATATGGCCACCGCCCACGGGGCTTATCTTTCGGGTATAGCGGCAGCAGAAAGTATTATGAAATCCGTTTAATTATCCGACCATTTGTATAAGTGAGAAAAAAAGTCTTGCAAATGTCAGCAGTCTATTTTACCGGATTTTACAGGGGTTAAATATTGATAATAAATAAATTATAATAAAAATGTATATTTGCGTGTAACAAACAATAGCATATATACAATCGTTAGGGCACATTTAAATGAAAAAAATAAATCCAAATAAAAGAATCATCTTTTCAATAATAACAGGGACTCTGTTTTTGTTAGGAATTTATTATTTCGATAGATTGTACAATGAATTTTGGATATTTGCTGGTCTAATTCTTTTACCAATTATTATCCTACAGATTTTATTGATTTTTCTGAATATCAAAAGGAATAAAAAAGCACTGTCTTTTACAATAATCACTTTTCTCCTCGGATTTATAATACTCATTTATAATGACACTGAATTATTTAAAAGTGAGATTTTAATGAAAGCAGTTCTTGTTGATGACCTATCTTCTCTTGAATTAAAATTAAGGAATAATAACACATTTGAATTAGTTCCTATATCTTATTTGGGTTCATCTGAAAAATTTACTGGAAAATATACAATTGACAACAACAAAATTATCTTTAATAACAGACCGTATGACAATGATTTTATTCCTGATACTGTTTATATAATTGAGAATAAAATCATAATTAAATTTAATACAGCAGGAGAACCAGACACAAGTTTTGCAAATTATTTTAGGATTGACAAAAATGAATTAAAGAAAAACGTGCCCTAACAAAAAATATAGTGCATGCCGCAATTA
>JAADID010000018.1 GCA_013151505.1 Chlorobiota bacterium
GACTGCATCAGGTAATTGGTGAGCGCTGTCCGTCCGGCATATTTCAGCGGCGCCAGGATATTTTTGAAAAAAATAACCTTTGATCCGATAAGCACCAGAAGGATATAAGCAAACCCGAGCAGGATGTTGGTCAGCTCATAAACACCCATGTAGATAGCTGTAGCGTAAGGATTTGTTTCCTGATTTCCGGCCAGTACATCCACAATATTTCCCGTAAATAAAGTGGCGGCGATGCCTGCAACGAGCAGGACGACAGCCGTGATGAAATATTTCTTTTTTGAAGCATTTATCCTGTCAAGGAACCGGTGCTTGTAAAACAGATAACCGAGAAGGAACAGCGACAACACCTTGGGGGCGTAGTAAATGAGATTAATGTTCCTGAAAGCTGCAAACTCATGCAGCCGGAGCCGGAAAATTTCGGAATAGCTGCCGCCGGAATAAATGGTGATCACCTCAGGCATTTTTATGGTAGTCACCGAACTCATCGCATCCGGCAGGAAAGGGAAAACGTTTTCGAGGGCGATGTATGCGATGGGGAAGAAATACCAGAACACACTGAAAAACAGCAGCCAGCCGGAGGGTAATTTCCGGGAAAGCAGCAGAATGATCCCCATCAGTGAATAGGACAGCAGAATATCTCCTGCCCAGAAAAACACGATGTGTATGATTCCGAATCCCATCAACGCCAGCATCCGGCGGAGATATAAGCGGAAAAAATGTTTTTCATCGGCCCGGTATTTCAGATACATGATGGCAAACCCGATGCCGAAAAGAAATGAAAAAATAAAAATGAACTTATCCGCTGCAAACCCGACTACCATCTCAAATATTCTGCTGTTCAGCGGATCTTTGAATTCGGCATAGAATCCGCTGAAATCGAAAAACGAAGAATTGTATCCGAAAACATTGACGAGCAAAACCCCGAACAGGGCGAACCCGCGTAAAATGTCAATTTGAGTAATCCTGTCTTTCGGGTCTGTCGGCCTAAAAACGATAGGCAGATTTATTGATTTGCTATTAGTAAAACTCTTTCGGATATTCATCGAATCCATTTACGTTCTGCTTCCCGTTGCCTGCAACATTTACAACTGCCTGCGTCATGTACTGTTTACCACAGCTTCCTTCATTCAACGCCCAATAATTCGAGCCTTTTGTTTTTCCAGTCTGTCAATCTTGCATAAATAATTGCGTTCTTATTTGTTAGAATCGTATTTACCAGATCATTCATGTATTTTGAATAAAACAGTTTGAACACTGTAAGACCTGTTTCCAGCCGTATTTGAAAGGCACTTGAGAATTGCGGGTCGGTTTCAACCGGGTATTTGTATTTAGTTTTCCCGGATTTACTGGTTTGTTTAAACCTGATTATTTTGCCCAGGTCATTTTCTGAAATCTTATTCAGCGGTATTTCATATATTTTCCAACGGGGCCGCGAAACTTTTTTTTCGATTTGTGCCAGTGCATTCTTTACACCGCCAAAAAAATCCTGTTGCTTGAAATAAGGTACCATCCGGTTAACGATCTTTTTCGTTTCCGTTTCAGGAATGATCCATTCAATTCCGTGACCAGTGAGGATTTGTACTTTTCTGTCAGTTTTCGATACCAAAATCAAAATGCCATTATTAATCCCTTTTTTGCCAACATGATATTTTTCCGCAATTTTTAACCCGTATTCCAGCGGGTTTTTTCTTTTCAGGCTCATTGTTGTATAGACCATATTTTCAACGGTGGTTTCATTTTTTATTTTCTGAATTATTGCCGTTAGTGCTGTTATTTCGCTTTCGGAAAAGAAATTCCCATTATCGATAACAGACTGGCCTTGTGCAATAATACCATAAAAAGATAAAAAAACCAGGAAAACGATCTTATTCATTTGTGTTCTGTTAAAATCATTGGTTAATCCGTAATATTCCCGTTTTCAAAAGTAAAATAAAATTTAAAAGTTATGTTACCGGGGTGGTGGCCAACCAGATTTTGATCCTTGACCGGAAAAGCTGATTTTTGGTGCCCGCCCGCCTGAATGAATTCATTCGGGCAGGCGGCGGCGCAGCTCTCGCAACGAAAAAAAGACGTCGCGTCGCTGTGTCGTTGCGTGAAAAACATTTCCGGTCTTATTATTCATAATTACCGTATTCATCCGTTTTCATTATCCACAAACCTTTTTCCTGTCCGGGGTATCCGAATTCTACCCAGGATTTACCTCCTAAAAGGATAAAGCCATCGTCACTGCAAACTTTTACCTCGCCAAATCTCCAGATATAATCAATAATATAATCAGGAGGTTTATAAAACTGTTTCCAGATCACCTCTCCCGAGGCGTCAAGCTTAACCAAAAGTGACTTCTGTGGGGTATATCCTGCGCTGCCACAGAAAACATAGCTTCCGTCAGGTGTTTGTGTAACCCCTCTTGCATAAGTTTTAAACCTGTCCCATTTGAATGTTCTGTCCCAAATTAAATTCCCGTTTTCATCGGTTTTAAAAACTCTCGCCATGTTTACATTCTGACTGGCCAAACTGTTGCCGGCAATAATAAAACCATTGTCATTTGTGAGGACTATTTGCTCTGTAAAATCATAAAAGGGGCTTTCATATATTCTATCCCATATCATATTTCCTTCATTATCTGCTTTAAGTATCCAAAAATTCCTTTTGTCGTCCACCTTTGCAGTTCCTAGAATAACATAATTACCATCATGCGATTTACATATTGAACCTGCATCTCTTTCGTATGGATCGTAATAAGTCCTCTCCCACAACTTCTCTCCGTTTAAAGTAAGTTTGGTAAGGGATGCCGACAGGTTGATGAGTCCGGTGATCAAAAGTTCCCCGTCGGATTCTATTACCGAGTAATAGTAATTTTTTTTCTCCGCGACAAAATGCCACAATATGTTTCCCTGATCATCAATTTTGATAATGTTGTTATCAATAACCAAAACAAAATTATTTTGAACGGTTTTGATTATTTCACCGTATAACTCATGAATCTTGATGTCATAAATCCTGCTCCATTGTTCATAGCCCAAAGAATCAACTTTTAAAATAAACATAAACCGGGATTCCTGGTTAATTGTACCAAAAACGACATATCCGCCATCTGCTGTTTTTGCCAGCGATTTGCCGGCGATACCTCCTCCGGGGTTATTGTATATTTTACTGAACAGGGTTTTGTATTTTAATGTTGTAAACGAAAACCCTGAAGAAACCGGCTCATTAACCGAATCGGTCACCGTAATTTTACCTTCATAAAAAGTTTCGGGTTTTAAATTTTCAAATTTGTAAAGGATGTCACCCGATACAGATGATAAAATCAATGAGTCTTTCAGATATAATGAATAATAGAGCGTATCATTATCGGCATCAATTGCTTTGCCACAGCTAATGGTGGCCGAATTATAAGTTAATTTCAAAAGGGTCACTTCCGGTAATTTGGGAGGAGTATTTACAGGTGGCGGCACTTTGTCATCAACAACGGTATCATCTTTCCTGCAACTGAAAAAAATCGAAAGAAAGACGAATAAGAAAAATATAGTTTTAAAAAACTTCATCCAGATAAAATTCATTATTAATTATTACCGTCCAAAGGATATTTCCACATATCATTAAGACATTCTTCAACGCCGCCGCCTCCAAAATAAAGATCGTTATTTACGACAATAGCAAAGCTGTTGCTGAACCTGTCAGGACCGGGAAATATTTCCATTTTCCTGATTATTTTGTTTAGAAGAGGGTCAAATTCATGCAATATTATTTGATTCTCATAACTTATATAATTTAGTTTACGCTCCAGGATATAGCACTTTTCGTTGTTGCTGAAAACGGCAATCGGATAAACCTTTTTGTAACCGATAAATGTCCATTTTTCCGTAAGAAAATCGTATTGCCATATATCAGGTTCGTAAGGGTTGTAAGCATCTTGACCCCCGATGATATATAGTTTGTCATTTATTATCGTAAAGTAAGCGCCATTTCTTTTATGCCCCGGGAAATCGGCAAGTTGTTCCCACGAGTCATTACCCGGATCGTACCGGTAAAAATCAACTTTCGCAGAGCCCATTAATAAATATCCTTTCGACTGATAAGCGAATGCAACCGGCTTTGAACGTGGTCCCCCGGGGACATCATTTTTTCGGGTCCAATGATCGGATGCAGGATCATATTCCCAGAAATCCGACAAAGCAGAATGGGCTGAATAACCGTACCCGGTACCGAAATAAATTTTGTTACCGATGGAAAATCCTGCAGCAGAAACTCTTCTCTCTCCCGGAAAATCTTTTTTTCTGGTCCAGGTACCGGACTGTATGTCAAATTCAAATACGACTGTTGAATAACCGCCGTTGCTTATCAGGTCGTCAGTCCCTGTGCATAAATAAATCTTATTGTTAATTTCGATCGCAGTAGTTCCGGCCAAACCTGAATACGGGATCGGCGCAATTTCTTTCCATGGGCTGAGAACTTCAAAATAATCAGTAGAAACATCCCATTTTTCATTCGCCCCGACAATTAAGTTGTATTTACCGGGAAGTATAGTTAATGTGTTTAATTCTGCTTTTATTTGTGTGCCGGATGATTCGATTACATTTGCTTTTTCGGTTCCCACCGTGACAACATTACGCCACGGTTGGTCAGAGAAATTTTTTCCGGTTATAACCAATGTAATATCACCGTTTCCAGAGGATGGAGAGAAATTAATTATTTCCGGGCCATCCAGCTTAAACCGGTCAGCAGAAGTTGTCGTTTGACCATTCTGTTCAATTGTTATGAAACAATCTTCCCTGAACTTATATGGAGGTACCTTAATGATCAGACTCCCGGTGGTCTGTTCGACTATTTCGGCCTCTTTTGCCCCGAGAAATACTTTAATCCAACTGTCATTTATGCCAAAATACAATCCGTGGATTTTAATGAAATCCCCGTCTTTTCCGTGTTTGGGCATAAAATCCAGTATTTTGGCCGCTATTCTCCCTCTGCCGGTCAACTCTACCTGATTGCCATAAACAGTTTCTTCTGAGGTTTTGGCAAAAGACCTGACGTTATATACAAGCCCGCTGTCAATGTCATTTAAGATGGAAACGGCGTATTTGCCTATTTTGGCTTTTGCAAAACACGGAACTACCGAGTCTCCTTTATTAAGGTCAGGCAGATCCCTTTTACCCATAACAAATCCATATTCCAAAACCTTACTCTGCCCGAATGAAACGAATTGACCATTCAGGGATATGCTGTCGCCATGAAAAGTCGGTTCGAGGGTATTGATTAGCAAGAATACGTCTTCTTCTTTTTTACAACCGGAAAAAATGAGCAAGATGATCAGCAGCTTGAATATCTTCATGCGAGGTTCCAGGGTTTTCTTTAAAACAGCTACTAAATTATTATAAAATTTAATAAGTGTTCAATTTAACAGTAATTTGAATTTAATTTCAGTGTAGATATCATTATCGAAAAAAAAGTTGTTGTTGAATTTTAACCACTCTTCGAGGCCATCGCACCTGTACATCTGATACAGCTTCTGACTTATCTGCGGCTAACCGGTATGAAACCCGGATGCTGGTCAATTTCCACGAAGCCCTGATCAGGAACGGGATACAGCGGGTTGCGAATAATCTTTAAGGTTCACGCAAAGACGCGGAGGCGCAAAGAAGAAGAAGCTTTGCGGGCCGGGAAATAATTACAATAATCCAAGCATCAGCTTTGCCTCTTCCGAGATCATGTCCTGGTTCCAGGGCGGGTCAAAGGTGATCTCAAGGTCAACATCCTTCACCCCGTTCAGCACGCTGACCTCTTCCTTCAACTGGGCCGGAAGACTCTCCGCCACCGGACAATTGGGGGCCGTGAGGGTCATTACGATCTTTACTTTTCCGTCTTCCGAAACTTTGATGTCGTAAATTAACCCCAGATCATAAATGTTTACCGGTATTTCAGGGTCGTAAAGGTTTTTGCAGACATTTTCGATCTTTTCTTCCAGTTGTCTTATTTCGTCACTGTTCATCTTATTCGCTTTTAGGGGTGGCTTTTAATTTGAATACCTGTGCATAAAGCCTGATCTGTTTGATCATGGATTGCAGTCCGTTGGCCCTGGTAGGCGAAAGGTGTTCCTTCAGCCCGATGGTATTTAAAAACTCCATGTCGGCTTCCAGTATTTCATCGGGTGTATGGCCCGAAAAAACGCGAATCAGCAAACTGACAATCCCTTTGGTGATCACCGCATCGCTGTCCGCCGTAAGGATCATTTTACCGTCTTTTATTTCGGCATGCAGCCATACCCGCGATTGACACCCGGAGATCAGATACTGATCGGTTTTGTATTTTTCATCAATCAAAGGCAGCGCTTTGCCCAGCTCGATCAGATAAGCATATTTATCGAGCCAGTCGTCAAAAACCGAAAATTCTTCGATGATCTGTTGTTGTTTTTCCTGTATGGTCATTTTTTTATTTTTAACAAGCCCCGGACCTAAAGGTCCGGGAAACTGATGGCGTGAGTTTTATTATATTTATCTTAGCATATCAAGCGCCTGCCTGACAGCCCGGATAAAAATATCCACTTCCTCAAAAGTATTATAAATTCCGAAAGAAGCCCTCACGGTACCGGAAAGGCCGAATCTTTCAACCAGCGGCTGTGCACAATGATGTCCCGTCCTGACTGCCACTCCCATCTGGTCAACCAGTGTGCCCAGATCGTAAGGATGGACACCCCCGGCAACAAACGAGAGAACAGCCGTTTTTTCTGCAGCTTCGCCGATGATCTTTATCCCTCTCAGCTTTTTCAGCTCCCGGGTTGCATATTCCAGCAACTCATCTTCATGTTGACGAATATTTTCAATGCCGTTTTTTTCAATATATTTTAATGCCGTTTCCATGGCAAGTGCACCACACACATCGGGTGTTCCGGCCTCAAACTTAAAAGGCAACACATTGAAAGTGGTTTCCTTAAAACCAACCTGGTCAACCATTTCGCCGCCGAACTGGTAAGGTGAAAGTTTATTGAGCCATTCTTCTTTTCCGTACAGTACACCGATTCCCATCGGGCCATAAGCTTTGTGCGCCGAAAAAGCATAAAAATCGCAATCTGTCCTGCGCACATCAACCGGCAGGTGGGCAATAGCCTGGGCGCCATCCACCAGGACAGGGACTCCTTTATCGTGTGCAAGTCCGGTAATTTTTTCTACCGGATTAATTGTGCCCAGGACATTGGAAACATGCGCCACAGCAACCATTTTCGTTTTGGAAGTGATCAGGTTTTTAAAAGATTCCATATCCAGTTCGCCCCTTTCATTTACAGGAACCACCTTCATTGCAGCATTCTGCCTGCGGCATAATTGCTGCCAGGGAACCAGGTTGGAGTGGTGTTCCATTGCGGTGATCAGGATCTCGTCTCCGGCACCGATAAATTGCTGAAAAACGGTTGCTATAAAATTTACGGATTCGGTCGTGCCCCGCGTAAACACAATTTCCTCGGGTTTACCTGCACCGATAAAACCGGCAATGTACCTGCGGGCTTCTTCAAACTCTTCCGTAGCCACCTGGCTCAGGCGATGAACACCCCGGTGGACATTGCTGTTTTCTTCCGAATAATAACGGGTAATCCTTTCCATAACCCCGACAGGCTTCTGGGTAGTAGCCGCATTGTCGAGATAAACCAACGGTTTTCCGTTCACTTTCCGTGAAAGAATGGGAAAGTCCTTTCTGATCTGTTCGATATTCAGCGCCATGATTTGTTATTAGAAGATAAAATCATTGTCATGTTATATTTTACTCAGATCAATTTCAAATTCCACGGGTTGATCCGGTACGGAGCAATGCAAGATACATTTGTCGCAGATGGAAAGTTCACCGCGGAGGCGTTTCTTGATCATGTCTTCGGTGGTTATCCTGAGCGGGTCAATACTGATCTTTGAAGTCACTTCCGACGTAAAGGCATTCATGAGCAGCAGGGTTGCGTCATCCCTGTTGATCCCGCGCTGCATCAGGTAGAACAGGGCTTCGTCGTCCAGTTGCCCTACCGTGGCCCCGTGGCTGCATTTTACGTCATCGGCATAAATTTCCAGAAATGGCATGGTATCAATGCGGGCATCGGAAGTCATCAGGATGTTGTTGTTTTTCTGAAAAGCATTTGTTTTTTGTGCATCCCGTTTCACAAAAATATAGCCCCTGAAAATTGCGGTGGCTTTGTTGTCGAGGACTCCTTTGTACAAAGTATTGCTGTTGCAATGCGGTACCAGGTGATTAACATAAACCTGATTGTCAATATGCTGTTCTTTATCCATAAGATAAACACCGCTCAGATCTGTTTCGGCACCTTCTCCGGCAAGATCAATATGCAGTTCGTTTCTGATGATTCCTCCGTTCAGTGAAATAACATTCGCATGTGTTTTGCTGTTTTTTTCCTGCCGGATAAATGTATTGTTCAGTAACGCCGATTCATCGTTCAGGTTCTGTAACTTGTACAGTTCAAGGGTGGCATTTTCGCCGACATAGATTTCGGTAAACGTATTAACGAACGAAGAGAAGTGGTTGATGGAATCGTCGCAATGCATGAAAGTCAGTTTGCTGTTTTTGCCAAGCAGAATGAGGTTACGGCTGGCAATAAAAGGGTTTCCCGTTTCATTCACCATTTTTATGAGTTGCAGGGCGTCGTTTACTTCAACGCCGTCGGGAACGTAAATAAAAATCCCGTCTTTGAAAAAAGCCGTGTTGGCTGCTTTCAAACCGTCCGTTTTGTAATCGCCGATCTTTCCGAAATACCGATCAAACAAAGCGGGAAATTCTTTCTGCGCCACAAGAATACTTCCTACTAAAACACCATTATCCAGCGATCTGATTTCTCCCGGGTCCTTGGCGTAATAATGGCCGTTGAGTACCGATATGATCTCGGGATGGAAGCCGGATATTTCACATTCAAAAATCTCGTTGATGGCTTTCCGGTAAGGTTGCCGTTCTGTTTCCAGCCTGAACTCGCGGTCGAAAACGTTGAGTAACGCAGAATCCCGCCATCTTTCGTCTTTTTTTCCCGGCAGGCCGAAATCCCTGAGCCGGTCAAATGCCTTTTGCCTGGCCTCCGAAACAACAGGATGGCTGTTTGATCTTTCCGGTAAACGGGAATAGTAAGACAATAACGAAGAAAGCAACCGGCTGTTTTTTGAATTTGTTTTCATGGAAACGCTTTTTAATTTTCAACCAGTTCTTTCACCCAGTCATATCCCCTTTCTTCCAGTTCCAGCGCCAGCCCTTTGCCCCCTGATTTCACAATTCTCCCATCCCACATCACGTGGACAAAATCGGGAACAATGTAATCGAGCAACCGCTGATAGTGGGTGATAATGATGAAAGCGTTTTTATCGGAGCGCAGGGCATTTACACCGCGCGCCACGACCTTTAATGCGTCAATGTCCAGTCCCGAGTCGGTTTCATCAAGGATGGCGAGCTGGGGTTCAAGCATGGCCATCTGGAATATCTCGTTCTTTTTCTTTTCGCCTCCTGAAAAACCTTCGTTTACCGAACGTTTTGTCAGCTTGGTATTGATCTCCACCAGCTTTTTCATTTCTTCCATTTTTTTCAGGAATTCAGCTGGTGGAATCGGGCCGAGGCCATTGTATTCCCGCTGTGCGTCAATGGCAGTTCGCATGAAATTGATCATGCTCACGCCGGGGATTTCCACCGGATACTGAAAACTGAGAAAGATCCCTTCGTTGGCTCTCTGGTCGGGCGAAAGCGTAGTGATATCTTTTCCTTTGTATTCAATCACTCCTTTGGTGATCTCGTATCCCTCGCGGCCTGTGATGGCAGCAGCCAGGGTGCTTTTTCCCGTCCCGTTCGGGCCCATAATGGCATGGACTTCACCATAGTTCACTCCCAGGTTAAGTCCTTTGATGATCTCTTTGCCGTTTATAGCGACGTGGAGGTTTTTTATGTTTAATAGCATT
>JAADID010000148.1 GCA_013151505.1 Chlorobiota bacterium
TCTAAAAAGTCCTTTGTTTCTCTCCGTGTCTCCTTCGCGTATCTTTGTGATATGAATTTAAGAAGCTGTTATACAGAGGTTAACAAAGAATCCGCAAAGCACCACAAAGTTTTTATTGTAACATCAAATCCGTAAAAACGACTTTTTAGACAGCCTCCTGGAAAATAAATAAACCCTCCATTAACCGACGGGTCAACCCGTCAATTAATTCAATAGCATTCCCCTGATTCTGCGGGCACGATGGCAGTATGATAAAACAATTTTGTATTTTAGCCTCATGATCTATCCGGTTTAAAAAAAAGGGAGTGATACATTTTGCCCCATTGATTTTTAAAATGACGTTGTTTAAAGTTCGAAATCAAAAAAACAATATTGTAAGCAGGCTAAACTTTAAACAACTTTAATGTATGTTCAAACGGAATTATTATGGAAGATGAGAATACCACAAAAGAGGATAACAGTATTTCAAGACGAAGTTTTTTTAAAATTACGAGTGTGGCGTTGGCTGCCGCCATGTCTTTTGTTTTAGGCATCCCGTTGGTTGGATCGTTTGTATCCAGAGCCAAAACAATTAAGAACAAAACATTTTCAAAATTAGGCTTGATCAGTTCTATCCCTGTTACGACAAAGCAGGATGAAAGGCCTGTTAAGTTAAATTTTATCAAAACAAAACAGGATGCGTTTATTAAAAGCCAGGTACAGGAAAATGCCTGGGTTGTAAAAAAAACAGAGGCAGACATTACCGTATTTTCCCCAATATGTCCCCATCTCGGTTGCCGGTATGCATGGCATCCTGAAAAAAATTTATTTATATGCCCTTGTCACAACAGCATATTTACTATTGACGGGAAAGTGGTGTCGGGTCCCGCGCCCAGGCCATTGGATACATTACCGGTTGAGAAAAAAGAAGGATCATTATACGTGCTGTATGAAAGATTTAAGGTTGGGGTTCCTCAAAAAATAGTGATAGGAGATTAATATGGCATCAAAGATCTGGCAATGGATAGATGAGAGGTTGTCGTTTTCAACGATGGTTCAATCGGGTTTAAAGGAAGAAATACCGGGCGGTTCAAGCTTTTTCTTCACACTTGGGAGCGGAACTTTGTTTCTTTTTAACCTTCAGATACTTACGGGAATCTGGCAATTATTTTATTACGTTCCGTCAGTTGATCATGCATACGAGAGTTTAAGTTATCTACGTTTGACGGTTGCCTACGGCTGGCTGATTCACGGACTTCATTACTGGGGCGCCAATGCTATGGTTGTTTTGGTCGGACTGCACATGTTAAGGGTTTTTATTTGGGGGGCGTATAAAAAACCCCGTGAACTTACGTGGCTGCTTGGTGTTTTCCTGTTGTTGTTGGTCGTTGGTTTAGTTTTTACCGGCGCTGCACTTCCCTGGGACGAACGGGGCTATTGGGCGGCGGAGGTTGGAACAAGTATTGCCGGCACGGTGCCATTTATAGGGAAAATGCTTATTTATTTATTGCGTGGCGGTGAAATAATGGGGCAATTGGCCCTTTCCAGGTTTTTTGTCCTGCACACGGTTATTTTACCCGGTATTGCTTTTGCAATTATTGTCGTTCATATCATTGCTTTTAGAAAATACGGGAGTGTTGGCCCGTGGAATGAAGCAAAAAGACAAAAAAAAGGCGACTTTTGGCCCGACCAGGTAGCCAAAGATATCATAGTAGGCGCTATTATTTTAATAATATTGGTTGCACTTTCGGTTTTTTACCCGCCCCCCTTTACCGGCCCGGCTGATCCTTTGGATACTTCTTTTGTACCAAAACCGGAGTGGAATTTCTTGTTTTTATATCAAACATTAAAGGATTTTACCGGCTCGTTTGAAATCCTCGGCACAATAGGGGTTCCGACCTTAATTATTTTATTACTTGTGTTTGTTCCGTTTTTGGACCGCAAAAAAGAACGAAGCCCCATGAAACGACCCCTTATGATGACAGGCGGTTTGGCTTTTGTTGCCTTTGTGTTGACATTAACAATAACTGGATACAACAGCAAACCGGGGGGGAGCCGCACCCGGAAAGAGGTTGTTAAAACAAAGGTTAAAAAGTTGTCACCCTCTGCATTAATGGGGCAAACAATATATAAAACTTATGCTTGTTTCACTTGCCACAAAATGAGCGGGGAAGGTGGGAGTATAGGGCCTGATCTAACGGATGAGCTCCAAAAAGGACGTTCAAAAGAGTGGATCATCACACAAATTACCAATTCAAAAAAGAATTTTCCAAAATCTATTATGCCGCCCTTTACGCAGCTCAGCGATCAACAGTTGAGTCAGCTTGCCGATTTTATTTTAAGTCCCCATCCGCAAGTCATATCATCTGCCGCCGACACAAGCGCCCCGCTTTCAAAACCCACTTCAGATAAAGCTGCCGACAGCAATTTGAAAGAGCAACCACAAACCGAAAAGCCTGCTTTGGCGCTGAACGATACGATCAGAACCAAAACTGAAGGTAAAAAGAAATTAGGCCCTCCGGGAGAGGCTGCTTTTATTATCGGGAACGTAGCACATGGGGCTATGTTATTTAAACGCAACTGCGAATCGTGCCACGGAATAAACGGAAAAGGCGGCACGCCCAATCCCGGTTCATTAACCGGCAAAGTTCCGGCCCTTAATCCGATCAGCAAGACATTGTATAATGAAAATTCCGGAATATTTGCCGCAAATATTGACAGGTTTATTCAGCATGGTTCGGTACCTGCGGGTAACAATCCGGCTTTAAAAATGATTAATTATGGTGATTCCCGTTCTTTGACTCAACAGGAGATATCGCATTTAGAAGCATTTATACTTAATTTAAACGGGGTTAACCGTGCCCAGATTGAAGCCCCTGCTTCCAACACTTATCAGTTCTTTTTCATCACGATCGGAATATTTTTCGCTGCCAGTTTAATTCTGGTTATAATTGGGTTTTTTGTAAAGAAAAACGGTAAATGACCCGTTTGCCGGGAAGATGAAAATAAACTCATGCGGAAACATCGTGTACGTTGCCCGGTTCAATGATTTTGTAAACACTTTCAGCCGTGACGGTAGTTTTTAAAAGTTAGCAAATACGTTTGTTCAAGTATTTGGCTAATATACGCAATTATCAGGGGGAAAGCAAGCAGGAATCAGGTGAATCAAAGGTGCTTTTTAATATTATGCATTACAGATGCCAGGATAAAAACATCTTCGTTGGGAACGAGGATGAGTTTAATAGTGATGGGTTAACTAATCAACAGGTATTGTTTCTTTTTTAAATGCAAAGCCGAAGGTTTCCATTTCCTGTAGAATGGGCTCATATATTTCTTTGGTGATTGGCATGCATACTCCTGTGTCAGTGATCTTTCCTTCGAGGATCAGCCGTGAAGCAATGGCCGGAGGAAGTGACACTGCCCTTGCCATAGCCGAATCACCGTAAGGTATTCCCTCAACCAGCATGCTGGAAATCCTCATTTCTTTCCGGCCCCGGAATTCGACCGTTACCTCGTTGTGTACGATGATCATGTCTTTCTCATGGGGTTTGTAGTCCATTTTCTTGAGCATCAGGTCAATCAGCATGTTTGAGTTGGTACCCCGTTTCAATGAGATGGGAACATCATCAAATAAGCCTATCCAGTCCAGTTTTTTAACGAAATCGTCCTTGACATCCATGCCCATGTATTCCGCGAATTTTTCTTTGATGTTTTCCGTGTTGGGTACCCCGATATGTTCGGCGACAAACTGCGCGTAGGTTTTGTTTTCAAAATTCTTTTCCTCGGTGTTTTCGATCAGTTTAATCTTCAACAGATTGATCATTGTATTGCAGTACCCGAAAAACCGCAGCAGTCCTTTGTAAATGGAAATGTTTTTATCCAGACCGAATGCTTCCAGATAGCGTGTGCTGTCGTTGCTGGGGTAGGTTTCAAATGTCCCGATCCCGTGAATATCCACTATACGGTGATGTTTGAATTTTTCGGTAGCTTCGATGGGTTTGCCTTCTACCTGATAGGTTGCAGGCGACACGGCAGAGCGCATCAAACCGTTGGGGTCCCATGAGAATTTATATCCCCAGGGATTGCGGTTATGTTCAAACGACGGGATACCAGCGCCATAGGAATCTATTTTTGTGATCCTGCCGCCTTCCTCATGTATTTCATCAACCATTTGTTTCAATCCCATATTGTCAAGTCCCGGGTCTTCGCCCAGTTCGGTAAGGATCAGAGTATCTTGCTTTTTGGCATCCTCGTCATATTTTGCGATACCCGGATGTTTGAAGTCGGTTGTGATCATCGGTGTTTTGTGTTTGATACACATTTCGGCGATGACATTGTGTGTCGAGCGGGGTGTCATGGCGATCACGATCCCGGTGTCTTTAACGATTTCTTCCAACAGGCCGGTTTGGTCTGCCGTCCAGCTGATGGCGGTTCCGAGTGGCCTGCCAGCAATTATTTTTTCTGCTTTCGAAACAGTACGCGTGGCCACCACGGTTTCATATTTACATTCGTCAATGAAATAATCGATCATAGGTTTGACGACATATCCTGCGCCCAATACGGCTACTTTTCTCATTTTATGATCCTTTCTTTTTTATGACGTCTTGAATTAGTAATGATCAGGCAAAAACAAATTATCCACCGCCAAAGTAAAAAATTCCTCTGTGCTCATCCCGAAAGCTTTCACCATCTTCGGGACGATGCTGGCCTCCGTTATGCCCGGGATGGTGTTGACTTCCATGAAATAAATCCCGTCCCCGGTCAGCATGTAATCAAAACGGACAAACCCTTTGCAATCCATCTCATGGTAAAGATAGGATGAAACGGACTTGATGCTTTTCTCCGAATCTTCATCCACCTCTGCCGGTGTGATCTCGTCGGACAATCCTTCGGAATACTTGGCTTCGTAATCGAAGAATTCGTTTTGGGTAATGATCTCCGTCAGCGGTAACACGATCAGTTCCCGTCCTTTCATAAAAACTCCGCAGGCAATCTCGCGTCCTTCCAGATTTTCTTCGATGACCACCCGGTCGCTTTCGGCAAAGGCAAATCGAATGGCGTTGTCAATTTCACTTTCGGCGATTACCCTTGTGATACCAACGCTGGAACCGCTTTCGGCAGGTTTGACGAACATGGGAAATCCCAGTTGTTCAATGAGCATTTTTTTGTCAACAGCTTCACCTTTCAGGTAGGAAACGGAGGCGGCAGTGGGAATGCCCAGCGAATTGACAAACCGGTTACAGAAATATTTGTTAAAGGTAAGGGCAGATGTGGCCGCATTACAGGAAGTGTAAGGGATATCCATTATATCGAAATACCCCTGAAGCTTACCGTCCTCGCCGGGTGTGCCATGGATGGCGTTGAAAACACCGTCAAACCTGATCTTTTTTCCGGGTAACATGATGCTGAAATCGTTTTTATCCACCGGATATTTTTCTCCTTCAGGGGTTTCATGGTACCAATCCTGACGGGTGATATAGATCAGAAAAGTGTGGTATCGTTTGGGATCAATATTTCGGGCCACCATTTTTGCACTGTTCACCGAAATGACATATTCGCCTGAATAGCCGCCACATACAATTGCTATATTTTTCATTCCAAAGGATTTATTATTGGAGTAAGAATGCTTTTTAATTTTTACCTTTGCGCCTTTTACGGGCAATAATATTTCCCAAACAAAGTTATGTGTTTAACTCCTGCTGACAAGGCATTTTTAAAAAAAAATAACGGATGGGCTTCTTTTATTTTTTAAGCCAGAAGAAATTTTACATTCATTTGCTCATTGCCATTGTCCTGGCGCTGGTCATTTTCTGGCTGGCAATCGTATCGCTTGACCTTTTTACGCGGCACGGAAAAGTTTATAAAGTTCCGGATATGAGCGGGCTGACGCTGGAACAACTCCACGAGAAACAATACAATGAATTCTTTGACCTTGTGGTCATTGATTCCGTATATGACCGGCGGCGGGAAAAAGGTACGATCATTTCTCAGCATCCTTTACCCGGCTCCAATGTAAAGCTGGGAAGACGCATTTATCTGACGATCGTATCGGAAATGCCTGAAGAGGTGATGATGCCTGACCTGATAAACCTTTCGCTGCGACAGGCACTTGTAAACCTGGAAACATTGGATCTCACTGTTGACACACTGGAATATGTGGAATATTTTGCACGAAATGCAGTGGTGGACCAGATGATAAACGGTGAACCGGTTGAACCCGGCACAAAGATCGCCAAAGGTACACCGGTGCAACTGCTCGTGGGAAAAGGCGAATATACGACAATGGTGCCAGTGCCGGTATTGATCGGGAAGAAAACCTTGGAAGCGCACAAAGCTTTGCACTATGCTTACCTGAATGTGGGACGCGAATATTTTCTGGATACCGATGATACGGCCCATGCAAGGGTTTATAAAACCCGGCCACAACCTCTGAAAGACAATATGCTGAATCTTGGCGACAAAGTGGACATCTGGTACAGGTCGGATGAGCACTTCGATTTTGACAGCTACCTTAAACAGATTCTCCTTGATTCGCTTTCAACAGATACGTTAATTATGAACAACATCATCAGGAATAAATGATTAGAAGAACAATTGCCATACTGATATTTACAGGGTTTTATTTTATACTTTCCGGTCAGGAAATCCTTTCGGGACTGCAGATTAACGAAGCTGTGAAACAGAAAGCGGAAAAAATGAAAGCCACCGCTGAAAGGCAGGATACCTGCGCTTGTCGGGAAGGCGGGGCCGAAACACGATTGACCCTGCCTTTTTTTGATGATTTTTCAACTTCCAGTGTTTATCCGGATACTGAAAAGTGGGATAAGGTTTCCTATTCGGTTTTTGTCAATCCCGATTTCCCGTTATTTCCTCCCAACCACAAGGCAGCAACATTTGACGCCATTGATTATTTGGGAAAAGTTTACCAAAATGCCGACTGGATACCGTTTAAAGCCGATGAATTGCGGTCGCTGCCCATCCGGCTGGATTCGGTATTTACTCCGGTTGTCAGGGCTTTAACGCCCGCCGATTCCGTTTATTTCAGCTTCTTTTACCAGCCGCAGGGTGTGGGCGACAAGCCGGAACCATGGGATACGCTGATCCTCGAATTTTCTTATCCAACGGGTGATTCGGTATTTTCACACATTGATTCGATCTGGGTTCCGGTGAGCATGTATCTGTCGGGCCCGTCCGATACGCTGCGTCCCGGCGATACGGTCTATGCCCCGGGCGCTGACTGTAATCCTGACATCTACATGATCAATTTCCAGACCCTCACGTGGGATGATTACATTGAAGTGCCCTGCGATTCTGTCTTTGCTCCGGAAATCGTCTGGGACAAAGCCTGGGAATCGGAAGGGATGCGTCTGGATACATTCCGGCTGAAGCACGGTGGAAAATATTTTGTACAAAAGATGATACGCATTGACAGTGCAAAATACTTTACTGACAAATTCAGCTTCAGATTCAGGAATTATGCCAGCATTGCCAATGACATCATCCCCTCGTGGCGCAGCAATGTGGACCAGTGGAATGTGGATTACGTTTATCTCAATTACGACCGAAGCATCGGCGATACCACCTACCGGATGCTTACCTTCTCGCAGAGGGCGCCGTCGTTCCTGAAAGATTATGAAGTAATGCCTTACCGGCAATATAAAGCGGATGCCCCGGTAAATGTGCTCAAGCCCGATTTCAAGATGTATATCAGCAACATGGACAAGATAGAACACAATACCAACTATCTGTACAGGGTCAGTCAGGTAAACGGAACCTTCGGTTATACATACAACGGCGGGAATTGTAACCTGCCGCCTTTTTATGATTACGGTTTTCAGCGGTGCACTACATCCTGCGGCGCTGCCCATGCCTGCCCACCGGTTCAGATGGCTTTTAACTTTGATGTAACACGCGACACGACTTCCTATCTGATCAAACATTATATTTCCGATTCCTCACAGGCCAACATCCTGGTGGATTCGGTTATCTACCGTCAGGGGTTTTATAATTATTATGCTTATGATGACGGTACTCCAGAGTTCGGTTACGGCCTTGAGCCTGCCGGTTCCCTGCTGGCTTATCAGTTTTCATTGAGCATGCCCGATACACTGTGGGGTGTTCAGATCTATTTTAACCGGACAATGGACAATGCCAACCAGTTCTTTTTCGATCTGAACGTTTATCAGGATAATAACGGAAAACCGGGAGACATCATATATACCCTGCCCAACCAGGAGCCCAAATGGAGAAACGGCCTCTACTATTTTTACACTTACATGTTTGATGAACCTGTTTTGCTTTCCGGTACTTTTTACGTTGGCTGGCAACAGTATGCATCCGGCAGTCTGAATGTGGGCTTTGATGCCAACAGTATTCACAACAACAAGATATTTTATAAAGTGCAGACCGAATGGAAAAACAGTATTTTCCCCGGTTCACTGCTCATCAGGCCCATTGTGGGGCAAAAGATGGTTCTAAGCACGGAAGAAAATGTACAATCTGAAAATCAAAATCAGGTAAGGATTTATCCCAACCCGGCGCAAACATGGTTTATGATTGACCCGGGATACCTCGAACCGGACCCGGAAGCGCAGGTTGCCCTTTATAACATTTACGGCAGTCTGATCATGGAACAAACCGGAACCGGGAACAGGATCAACGTTTCCGCATTGCCGGGAGGCATGTATCTGGTAAGGGTGATGAGCCGTAATAAAATTTATACGGGCAAAATTCTCATCCACCGTTAACAGGTTTTAAGCGAATGCAGTGTATCTTTGAGCCTGCGAATAATAATATTGAATGATTTCCGGTTATGACTGATCCTTCCGTAATTCCTGAAGAAAACAGCGAGCTTTTTGAGCATCACCGGATTGTGGCCGACCCGGGGCAGTCTTTGCTGCGGGTGGATAAATTCCTGATGTTTCACATTGCCAATGTTTCGCGCAATAAAATACAGCAGGCGGCCAGGGCAGGAAGTATCCTGGTCAACGATAAGCCGGTGAAATCCAATTACAAGGTCAAACCGGGAGATGTGGTGTCGGTGGTACTGGCGCATCCGCCGAGGGAGGTGGAGGTGACCCCGCAGGAAATGCCGCTGGAAATTGTTTATGAAGACGATGATGTGATCGTTGTCAACAAACAGGCGGGTATTGTTGTGCACCCGGCACACGAAAACTGGGACGGCACCCTGCTCAACGGCCTGGCCTGGCATTTTGAAAAAACCGGGCAGAAAATAGAAAACGGATTCGGCTACCTTGTGCACAGAATTGATAAAGACACATCGGGCTTACTACTTGTGACAAAAAACGAGGAAGCCCAGACCAAACTGGCCAGACAGTTTTTCGACCACACGGTGGAGAGGTCGTATCAGGCGCTGGTTTGGGGCGATGTGGAACAGGAAGAAGGCGTTATTGAAGGCCACATCGGACGCAGCCTGAAAGACCGCCGGGTGATGACCGTTTTCCCGAAAGGCGAATACGGCAAGGAGGCCGTTTCGCATTACAAAGTACTGGAACGATTCGGATACGTCACACTTGTGGAATGCCGCCTCGAAACCGGCCGTACGCACCAGATACGCGCCCATTTCAAATACCTCGGCCATACTTTATTCAATGATGCACGATACGGCGGGGATCAGATACTGAAAGGCACAACCTTCAGTAAATACAAGCAGTTCGTGCAGAATTGTTTCAAGCTCATTCCCCGCCAGGCCCTGCATGCCAAATCCATCGGCTTCATCCATCCTGCCACCGGCAGGAAAATGCATTTTGATTCCGAACTACCCGACGATATGCAACAGGTGATTGATAAATGGAGGGCCTATGTGGAGAGCAGGGGAGGGTGATTAGTGATTTGAGATTAGTGATTTGAGATTAGTGATTTG
>JAADID010000182.1 GCA_013151505.1 Chlorobiota bacterium
CACCATCAGGAAGACAACACCTATGATGATATATTTTCGGTTTGAATAATCTCTTGCGTACATCTGCTCCTCTTCTTCTCCGGCCAATAAACAGGGTTTGCAAAGTTATACGATTTTAATCCAAAATTGTCTTTCATTTTCGGATGTATTCCGCTTTTACTAATCAGTGTACTGAAAAGCAATAATGATAATTGTTTACAACAATTCTTATTCAATCTTTGTGTCACTTTGTACTTCTTTGAGCAATTCTGTGTAATAGCTATATCACAAAGAGGCACAAAGAAGACATTGAGTTTCACAGAGAATACTTATCTTAAACTATTAACATTTGACACTGATTAATTACTTTGTTTTTATTATCTTTTTTTGACTAAAGTTTTTCTGTTTTGAAGAAATACCCTGAAAATTGCCCAGAGTATAGTTGCTTCTCCCAGTCCGAAAAGCCACCAGTTGAATTTTTCGGGAATAAATGTGAGGGTGATGCTTTCAAGGTTCCGGCTGGTCCATTCCTGTTCACCGGAGAAAAATCCTTCGCGGATCAGCAGCGCAGTATAATCCTGAATGAAACTGATAAAAATGAAAACGGCTCCCAGTATGATAAGCAGCCATGATATTCTGCCAATCCTGATCCCGGTTTTTAACTGCCGGCATAAATGAACAATCACAACAGTAAACAGGATCATGGTGGCAGAGCAGATCACCGGAGCCAGCACAGGACCAACCCACGTGACAGGTATGAGAAAAAGGATATCCCAGGTGAGTAGTGATGCAGGCCAGTCAAGGAAAAACTTCAGGCCAATATAGTAAGTAATGTCCCACACGCCGAATGTGTACAAAAACCACGCAAACTTTTCGTGTTTTGTCCGGCCTGCCAGCAATCCGACAGTAATCAACATCACCAGCGTGGAGAGCTCCCTGACCAGCTCGATTCCATAAATCCTCGGTTCAATGGGTGTCAGTGGAAATGAAAAACCATCGGGATAGTAAATTTCACGCAGATAGACCACAACAATGGCCTCCAGAAAACCCATAGCCACGGCAAACAGGCCAACAATCATGAATTTCTGATATTCGGTTTTCATAGCTAAGTCCGTTATGTATTCTGCTCAATTCAAAGATAATTCAAATTTCGAAATTTTTCAGACTATTTGTCTCGATCCCCGGCCTCGTTTATGTACACCATAAGGATATTCTGCTACAAACCTTTCCAATATTTGTAAATGGCTGATTTACAGAAAAACAACAGCACGCCAAATGCCATTGCTTACGCGGTAAACAAACTCAACCTTATAACAAAATTACAAACCGGGTTTTGATGTTGTTTTTAAACTTCAGGCACGGACGCCTGAAACATGGAGATTATTTTTCCCCTTTGAGTTGTTTGTTCAGTTCTTCGATGGTTTTGGCAATGGCAACGCCATCCAACTTAACCGGCGACCCAATCTGTGCCAGGAAAGTTCCTTTCACATCACCCTTTTTGTAAGATGTAAAACCAATTCGATAAAGTCCTACGATCAGCGCTTCTCCCGAACTTCCGGTAAGATTACCGTATCTTAACAATGAGTTGTACCGTTTTTTATTGGGTTGTTTTGGCATTTCCCGGCTGTCATCGTTGCTGTCCAGGATGATCCAGGTTGCATTTTTTACATTTTCTTCGGTAATCTCTTCCGGATTAAAAATATCAGATCTTTCCAGTGTGATGTAAGTGTCGAAAAAGTCTTTTGAAGATTTATGTTCCTTGTATGCTTCTGAAACAATGATAGGTTCTTTCACACCATTTTCCGTTGCCGGCGACATCATTCTGACACCCAGCTCAGGTGCATAGGCCGGTATCCAGACATACAAGTAATAAAACTTTTTGCCATCCCTGATCTCATCTTCGGTTCCTTCGGATACATATCCCAGATAGGAAATCACATCATGATAAGGAATGTGGATTGTAACCGGGCCTGCTGACTCGGTGACCGAGCTTCCGAATGTGCCAATTTTCTGTGCGTCAGCGTGGAAATAAAACAGTGAGAAAAATAATGTGGCTGCAACATAAATTAATTTTTTCATAATTCTACCCGTTTTTAGTTCTTTTTAATAAGCCATCAAAATTAATTTTTAATACCGAATGTTATTTATAAAGAGCTCTAAATTCGATTCCTTTTTCAATGAAGTAAATCAATTACCCGCTCATTTAAGGCCGTGGAAAAGCCATAAACCATTAAGCAACAGGGCCATTAATCCATCGGACAATCGAACATCGAACAGTTGAGCGATCATCCCCCTATTCCACAAGCACAAAATCCAGCTGCCGCTGTTCAAGGTTTACGTCTTTTACCAGCACTTTTACCTTGTCACCAAGGCGATAGATGTTGCCATGCTGTCTTCCGATGATCCGGTAATTGTCTTCATCAAAAAAGTAAAAATCATCTTTCAGTTCGCTGAATCTGACGAGGCCTTCCGCTTTGCTTTTGATCAGTTCAATAAACAATCCCCATTTGCTGACGCCGGAAATGACCCCCTCGAATATTTCACCTTTTTTATCAAGTAAAAACTCGACCTGTTTGTATTTTACCGATTCTCGTTCCGCTTCGATGGCTCTGCGTTCCATATCGGAAGCATGCTTGCACCTTTCTTCAAGCGGTTCTTTTTTTGCCGATCGTTTTCCTTCAAGATAACGCTCGAGCAACCTGTGAACCATCAGGTCGGGATATCTTCGGATGGGAGAGGTAAAATGGGTGTAATAGGGAAAAGCCAGGCCGTAATGCCCGATGTTGTCAGTTGAATAATAGGCTTTTGCCATTGTGCGGATAGCGATCGTTTCGATCATGTGTTCTTCACCTTTGCCGTGTATTTGTTGAAAAAGACGGTTATAAGACTGCGCAAGCGACTGATGTGAAGTGACATTCAGGGAATAACCCAGGCGTTTCAGGAACTGTACAAAAGTATTTAGCTTTTCGGGGTTAGGTTCATCGTGTACGCGATAAACAAACGTCCGGGGGTTAGTTCCCCCGGCCGGTTTTCCGATCCGTTCCGCCACTCTTTTATTGGCCAGCAGCATAAACTCTTCCACCAGGTGATTGGCTTCTTTTTGTTCTTTAATATAAGTTTCGATAGGTTTGCCGTTCTCGTCCAGTTTGAATTTGACCTCTTCCGATATAAAGTTAATGGAACCGTTACGGAAACGCCGGTCACGAAGGACGGAAGCCAGTTTATGCAATTGCAGGATGTTTTCGGCAAATTCACCGGTTTCGTTTTCAATGATCTCCTGAACTTCTTCGTAAGTAAAACGCCGGTTTGACCGGATGACTGTTTTGCCAAACCATTCTTCAAGCACTTCGGCATCATCATTCATTTTAAATACGGCGGAAAAGGTCAGTTTATCTTCGTCCGGCCTTAACGAGCAAACACCATTGCTCAGCTTTTCGGGCAGCATGGGTATTACCCGGTCGACAAGGTAAACCGAAGTTGCCCTTTCGGCTGCTTCGGCATCAAGCACCGATCCGGGCGTAATATAATGCGAAACATCGGCGATGTGCACGCCCAGCTCCCAGTTTCCGTCTTTCAGCTTTTTCAACGACAACGCATCGTCAAAATCTTTGGCGTCAAAAGGGTCAATTGTAATGGTCCATGTATCCCGGTAATCTCTTCTTTTCGAAAGTTCCGGTTCAATACCTGCTTTTATTTTTGCCGCTTCTTTTTCAACACTTTCGGGAAATGCCAGCGGAAAGTTTCTTTCGGCTAATATTGATTTCATTTCCACATCATTGTCGCCCGGCTGGCCAAGGACTTCAATGATCTCGCCAAATGGATTGTTTGAATGTTCGGGCCATTCGGTAATCCTGACCAGTACTTTTTGCCCGTTTTTTGCCTGACCGATATTGCTCTTCGGGATAAAAATGTCAAAAGGCATCGACTCGCTGTCAGCCACAACAAAACCGAAGTTTTTACTCAACTCCAGGATACCGACGAATTTGTTGTACGGACGTTCAAGCACTTCCACGATCTGGCCTTCCGTTTTGTGTTTCGGGCGTTTCGGAAAAATAAACACTTTTACGCGATCGCCATTCAGCGCATGGTTCACATTGTTGGGAGCGATGTAAACGTCTTCGCCGCCTTCATCGGAAATGATATATGCTTTCCCCGTTTTTTTCAGTTCAACCGTACCGGTGATGTATTTTTTCTTATTCGCCAGTTCCTGAAGACGTCCTTCTTCGAGCATGTATTTTCCGGCTTTAACTTCTTTGATATCACCGGCTTTAGACAGTTCCCGGAGAATATTGTGCAAAAGATCGCGCGAGGCTTTGTCTTTTATACCCAGTGCATGAGCTATTTGTTTGTAATTATATGCCCTGAAAGGGTTTTCGGCAAAAATGCTGATCACTATGCCGGCAAGCGCGCCTTTCGGCTTGCTTTGTTTTCTGTTTTTTCTTCCCATTAGTCTATTATTTTGGGTATTGATTCGATTAATTGTTTTGTGTATGCAGATTTCGGATCATAATATATTTCATCGGCATCGCCGGTTTCAACGATCTTTCCGTCTTTCATAACTACAATCCTGTCAGACATATACCTGACTACTGAAAGGTCGTGAGAAATAAAAATATATGTAAATCCGAATTCCTGTTTCAATTGATTTAACAAATTCAGGACAAGAGCCTGAACCGAGACGTCAAGCGCAGACACGGCTTCATCACAAATGATAAATTCAGGTTGTAAAGCCAGCGCCCTTGCAATGACAATACGCTGACGCTGCCCGCCTGAAAACTCATGCGGATAGCGGTTGAAATGTTCCGGTTTTAAGCCGACTTTTTCAAGTAAGCCAATGGTTTTTTCCATTCTCTCCCTGTTATTCCCGTATAAATGAAAGACTTTCATCGGCTCCATGATTGCCCGGCCAATGCTCATCCTCGGGTTTAGTGACGAATACGGGTCCTGGAACACAATGCCCATGTGCCGTCTTTCATTTTTCAGTTTTGACGGGGAAAGTTGCAAAAGGTTTTTTTTATCAAAAAAAATTCTTCCTTCATCCGGTTCGATCAACCGTAAGATGGCACGGCCAAGGGTGGTTTTCCCGGATCCCGATTCACCAACCACGCCCAGGGTTTCTCCCGGAAAAACTTTCAGGCTGACACGGTCAAGCGCTTTCAGATATTTCTTTGTCTTTCCCAATAACGATTTTTTCAACGGATATTTTTTCACAAGGTCTTCAACCTGCAACAACGGCTGACGTTTGTTTTTTGCTTTGGGCTTTTTTGTTCCGGCTTCAAATGTTTTTTTCGCTTTCTTAACCGGCTTATCAATAAACACTTCACCTTTTAAAAATTCGTCCACAACAGGCAGCCTTTCGGGTTTCCCCGTCAGCGGGGGCCTGCAGGCAAGCAAAGCACGGGTATAAGGATGTTGAGGATTGCGATAAACATTCTCGATTTCACCCGATTCTACAATACGGCCTTTGTACATCACTGCCACGCGGTCAGTCACCTCCGATACGACCGCCAGGTCGTGACTGATAAACAACAAGGTCATCCCATATTCCTTTTTCAGCATTTTAAGCAATTGGATGATCTCTTTTTGCACCGTCACATCCAGAGCAGTGGTGGGTTCATCGGCAATCAGCAAATCCGGATTGTTGGCAATAGCCATGGCGATCATCACCCTTTGTTTTTGTCCTCCCGATACCTGATGAGGATAAGAACGGTAAATGGCTTCGGGCCTGGGAAGCATGACTTTTTCAAAAAGGGAAAGAACTTTTTGTGCTGCCTTTTTGGAATTCAAATTCTGATGAATACGGATGCTTTCAGCGACCTGCTCCCCGCATCGCATGACCGGGTTAAGGCTTGTCAGGGGTTCCTGAAAGATCATGGAAATTCCTCCTCCCCGTAAATTACGCAAAGCTTTTTTTTCCGATTTAAGCAGGTCAACGCCCCGGAATAATATTTTTCCCGAAGTGATGCGGGCGTTCGGCGGCAAAAGATTCATCACCGAAAGGGCTGTGACCGATTTTCCCGAGCCGGATTCGCCCACCAGCCCGAGGGAATCTCCCTTTTCAAGGCTCAGCGTAATGTCGTCAACCGCTTTAACATCAGCTCCTTCCCCTTTAAAGAGTACTTCGAGGTTATCTATTCTTAACAATCTAATTCTGACTTTAAATTCATTTCAAATTTAGTGATTTCATGGGAGGCAGCGTCATTTTTGTATTTATTAACATATCCGGCATTATTATCCATCACCCCGTCAGAAATGTTAAATAAATGCTAAAAAATAAAAATTAACATTTTTTTAATAACTGCCAAAGTATTTTTGAACTCTGAAATTCAAAAAACCCGGATTCTGAT
Source organism: Chlorobiota bacterium (assembly GCA_013151505.1). Taxonomy (GTDB): domain Bacteria; phylum Bacteroidota; class Bacteroidia; order Bacteroidales; family F082; genus JAADID01. The sequence continues at coordinate 6,327 of JAADID010000182.1, forward strand.
TACAACAAAAAAAAACAAACTAAAACCATGAAAAACAGTGACGGTAACAACGGGACATTACAAATTACTTTTGCTATGGCAAAACGCAATACCGGTTATTACCCCGCATTAAATGGTGATTTTGAATATTTCATGCGGCCATTTAATGTAAACTACAATATATACACTAATGGAATACTACCTGACGAGAGTCAAACTAATACGTGGGGTAAGCTGGCCCATTGCGCTTCAAGTAATGCCGGTGTGCCCCCGCTCTATTTTATCAAAAACGTGATGATAAACTGATAAACTTTTTCATAGTGTGTTTGTTTGGGTTGACGGTCGGTGAAAATTTTGCCGGCCGTCTCTTTTTTGTTTTTGCGAAAAATCACTATCTTGCAAGTCCCCAATTCATTAACCGATGCCTATCCAATGGATCAGTGATTTGTTAAACCTGTTTTTTCCAAGGGTTTGCCAGGTTTGCGGGTGTCAGCTCAACAGGCAGGAAGAAGTGCTTTGCCTGATGTGCCGGTCAAAATTACCGAGAACCGGGTTTTCGCAACATGAGGACAATCCGGTAGCCGAAGTTTTCTGGGGAAGAACCCATTTGAGGTCAGCCACCTCGTTTCTATTCTTTAACAAAGGCGGAAGCGTTCAGCATCTCATCCATTTACTGAAATACAAAAACAAAAAAGATACAGGTGTTTATCTTGGCGAATTGTTCGGTTTTGAATTGAAAGACAGTCCGCTTTTCCGGGATATAGATGTGATCATTCCTGTCCCCTTACATCCCAAAAAAGAACAACTACGGGGTTACAACCAGAGTTATTGCATTGCAAGCGGAATAGGAACTTCAATGGAGAAACCGGTGGAGAAAGATATCCTGATCAGGGCGGTGCATACGACTTCACAAACAAAAAAATCAAGATATGAACGCTGGAAAAATGTAAAAGGAATCTTTACGGTTCAGCGTCCTGAAGCCATCCGGAACAAGCATATTTTACTGATTGACGATGTCTTGACAACAGGAGCAACTCTTGAGGCAAGCGCTTCCGTATTACTGGATATTGATGAAGTAAAAGTCAGCGTCGCGACCCTTGCATATACTCAGGAATAGCCGGTATGGTATCCTGCGCTCTTCCCATTTGTATCATTAGTTTATTGTATTCCTTACGGTTCTTTATCAGCTTACGCTGTAACCGGGCGCTACGGTTCAACCAATCATACAGAGCCTGAACGGGACCTTTAAACCCCATCGGCGTTGGCTGTTTGTACAACAATTCCGTCCCCTCCCAGTCAGGATAAAACTGGTCCAGGTTTAACGGTTTCATTTCAATGATCATCTGTTTAAACGTACGATAATCGTAGAATGCATGGATGATGATCTCATTGATCATCACCGTATCTTTGATCATGAATGCCCTGAAATGATCAAGCTCTCGCTGGACGGAATCATCAATATAAACAATTGTTGGCTTAAACCCGATAGTTGTGAAAAGAACCGAGTCATAAGGACTGACAAATATTTTGAAACGGCCTTTGTCGTTGGAAATGGTACCCCAGTGATTAAATTTACTTATAATGTGTGCGTTGGGCACGGGCAACAGGCTGTCGCTGGTTAACACCGTACCGTTAAGTACCAATAAACTATCGTTTGTTTGCTGTGCAGATAAACTCCCAACACTCAGCAATACCAACGTTAGTAACGGAAAAAAACATTTTATCAGTTCTTTATTTTGGATTGGTTTCAATATATTATCAGAAATGAAACTTTCAGGAAACGAATTTAAATCTTAAATTCGCATCGAAGAAAAAAATTGTACATTAGTTGAAAATAAAACGTTAAAAAAATGAAAAAAATTACATTCTCGGTCATTTTACTCGTCCTGACATTAACAGGACTTTCACAAACACTGCCCAATTACAGTTTTGAAGCCTGGACATCGAACCCGTTTCCCCAGTTTGAAGAACCGGATTTTTGGAATACACCCAACCCGCTTACTTCGCTGGCCCAGGTAGTGGTAGTTGAAAAAAGTGAAGATGCATACAGCGGTAATTATTCGGCAAAGCTTACAACCCGCAAAATTGAAGTCGGAACTCTGTCATATACAGCTCCCGGATTGGTTACTTATGCCGTATTTAACGTTAATCCCGAAACATTGGAATATAGCTTTAGCGGAGGACTTTACATGCCGGAAAGAATAAGCAGCCTTTCGGGAATGTATAAATATCAGGGCGTTAACAGTGATTCGGCTATTGCGCTCATTTATACTTTTCGCAATCCGGATGGGGAAAATATAGACACAATTGGTTTTGGCACAACGTTTTTACAAGACTCTGAAAATTGGTCTCCTTTTACAGTAAATATGGTTTACTTTAATAATAATCAGCCTGATACGTTTAATGTTTTATTGATGTCAACCTCAACGTTTAATATTGACCTTATGCCGGTGGGTTCTCAATTGTTGGTTGACAGCCTTACGGTTAAAACAAGTACGGGGATCTTTGACCTGAATGTAAAAAAAATAGACCTGAACGTTTTTCCGAATCCGGCAACAGATCGCATTGTATTTGAAACAACCAAACCCGAAAAGGAAAGAAAATTAAACATTTTCAATATATCCGGACAGCTTGTCAAACAGGTTATCTTTGACCAGAAACGCATACAGGTTAATCTTTCCGGGCTACCTGCCGGAAATTATTCTTACAGGGTATTTGCAGGCCATCAGTTATATAACAGCGGAAAATTCATTATTAAATAAAAACCGGGATTTAAACCATTATTAATAATTTATGAAGGATTTTTACCTGAAATTTTTTCTCGTATTTATCCTTTTCATGGGGATTTCATTCAATTTTTTTGCCCAGGAAGAGGATGAACAGCAGGCCTTGAATGCGCTGGAAAAAGAAAAGGCCAAAAAAGACAAAAAAGACAAAATCAAAAAAGGGTGGAACTTCGGCGGACTGCCTGTATTGTCATTCGACTCCGACCTGGGCTTTCAGTTCGGCGCGCTTGTCAATCTTTATAATTACGGCGACGGCAGCCGCTATCCCATGTATGACCATTCGTTATACCTGGAAGCGTCATGGTTTACCAAAGGAAGCGGTATTTTCAGATTTTACTATGATTCCGACAGACTGATTAAAGGTCTCCGTACTTCGCTGGACATCAGTTATATGCCCGACCAGGCGTTTTATATGTTTGGGTACAATGGCTATGAAGCGTACTACCGGAGCGACTGGATTGACCCCGATAGTCCGCAATACAAAACCAAAATGTTTTACCGGTTGAAACGGCAATTTTTCAGAGTGAAACTGGATTTTCAGGGAAAGATTAGAGGGAATAAAAAAATCTTATGGCTGGCCGGTGCCGACTTTTACAATATCTACCAAACCACTGTGGACGTTGACCGGCTGAACAAGGGGAAATCAGAAGACAAACTGCTGCCTGACACGGCGACTTTGTACGACCAGTATGTAAAGTGGGGTATTATTCCCGAATCGGAAAAAAACGGTGGGTATTTTACAGCACTGAATGAAAGGTGGCGTTGTTTTTGACACACGTGATAACGAACCCAATCCCGGCCGCGGGTTGTGGGCGGAAGTAATCCTCATCGGCGCCCCGAAATTAACCTCTTCGATGGATCAGGGTTTTCTGAAGCTGGCCATTACATACCGTCAATATTTTACCCTGGTCAAAGACAAACTTACATTTGCCTACCGGCTCGCCTTTCAATCCACCATTGCCGGATATGCGCCAACCTATGTTCAGCAATTAATGTATTATTCAAGAATGGTCGGCGCGTATAACGAAGGGCTTGGCGGAGCAAAAACCATCCGCGGCATCAAACGGAACCGACTTGTGGGCGACGGATGGGTCCTTGGAAATTTCGAGCTCCGGTGGAAATTTGTCAAATTCCATTGGATCAAGCAAAACTGGTATCTGGCCCTTAGCGGATTTTTCGATACGGGAAGAGTGATAAAGTATATTGATGTGAAAGATAAAGTCGAAAGCGCTAATATCGTTTATCCTCCCGGAGAAAAAGAAGCAGATTATTTTAATTTCGGTAACGAATCTTTTCACAACAGCGCCGGGGGCGGGCTGCATATTGCCATGAACCAGAATTTTATTATTGCCATTGACTACGGGATGGCTCTCAATAAACAGGATGGAAACTCAGGGTTGTATGTGGGGTTGAATTTTTTGTTTTAACATTGTTCCTATGCCGCTTCAAGTTAGTCCGCTTGAAACAGGATAACTTTACAGGGTATGCAGAAATTCTGCTATGATTACACCGAGATAATTACCAATTGCATAACCAACAATCCCCACGGTAATCCCCGATACGATCACTTCTTTGTTTTTCAATGCACCTGCAACTGCAGGGACAAATGGCGGGCTGCAAATAAGCGCTGTGGAACTGACAATCACCGTGTCGGTATCTATCTTGAAAAATGCGGAAATAATAACCTGTAATATCAAAGAGCCGAAAATAACCCATCCCACGTAATAGAATAAATTGATATCGGAATAGATCAGTTCGGTAAAATTCACCATAGATGCTACCACAATACTGAAGATGAGGATAAAATACATGCCGAGGTCAAAGGTCTTGGGCAGTTTGTTTACGGCAGGAACAAGTGATAAGACAATGCCTCCTGTGGTGATAAGCAGTATGACCACAATCATTTGCGAACTTTCGGGAACAAACAGGGTAGTGGAAGCTGCAACGGCAAAGATCAGCACCGAAACACCCAGCGCTTTCAACAGTCCGGTCCTGTACTTACTTTTGTGGAGTCCCCAGAATAGCTCTTCACATTCGCCTTTCAGGGCGGCAATATCACCGTTCCCTCCGGTAAATTTGTATTTTGGCAAAACCCGTCCAAATACTCTCTGACCCACAGTGATCAGAAAGATGAAATAAACCGCCGAAATAGACATGTCATAAGCATTAACCAAAATGTATGTATCGTTTGGAACATTCAACATCAGTTTTAATGCTGCTAGATTGGGTGTGCCACCGGTATAAACCCCGATGAGCAATCCCCCGATTTTCCAGAGGTCGGGCAACATCTCACTCTTAAAAATCATAAATCCTGTAATAACCATAAAGACAACACTTCCGATGGCTATTATCATGGAAATAACTGTTTTTCCTGCCATCCGCGTCCAGGATTT
>JAADID010000090.1 GCA_013151505.1 Chlorobiota bacterium
CATTGAAAAAATAAAATAAAAAATTTTAAGGCAGAAAACATTATCTTTAATAAAATTAAATGAAAATGAAAACATTACGCATTTCAATATCAGATATGGAATTCAACAAATTCGGCCTGAATTCAAATGAACTTTCATTTTCTGAATTTTTAGATATGGTCAGCAGTGAATTATCGAAACAAAGATTAAAAAAAAGCGTCGAACTGGCTGAAAAATTCGGCTTATCGGAAATGACGATGAGTGAGATATCAAAAGAAATATCAGCGCTACGAAAAAATGATAAAAATAATCCTTGACACCAACGTTGTTGTTTCTGCCTTAATTCAACGAAGCTTTCCTTTTCTCATTGTTAACGAGATTTTTTCAAATGACAAAACAGAACTTTGTTTGTCTGATGAACTTTTCATTGAATACTTTAACGTATTAAAAAGGAAAAAATTCGAAAAATATCCCGAGTTTGTTGCAAATGCCCAATCATTACTTTTGGATTTGTATAACAGGGCGGTCCTGTACCATCCCACCATTCATTTACATGTTATCACGGATACAGGAGACAATAAACTTCTGGAACTTGCAGTAACCTGTAAAGCAAATTTTTTAATTACCGGCAATACAAATGATTTTACTATCAAAGAATATGAAGGAACAAAAATTATAAGTCCGAGAGCGTATTGGGAAACATATATCAGATAGTATCACAACATTTTGAATATCCTTCCCTGCAGGAGGCCTTCCTCGCCGTCAGGCCAACAACGGGAGTATCCCGTACCGGCGGTTTCAGCCGCCGGTAAAAAATCCAATTTGCGGCGTATTATTTTCTCTTTCAGTGGGAACAAAACTACACGCGGGAGAGGCGCTGGACAACAACGGTTGAAGAATTTCCAGCCGCCGGCAGGTTTTGTGATTACGCTTACTAATGACAAAAGCCCGGAGCAAAAAAATTATCTTCAGTTGAAATTTTATCCTGCATTTTGTCCTGTCCCATGTTTCATCCTTTCCGGATATTTCCGATGACCCGGATAAATGACCACACAGTTAGGATGGCAGCAATGGCAATGCCGGTATATATAAAACTCCATTTCCCGATGTTGGCCATGTTGGCCATCGCCACCGTATGGGTTTGCAGATTCGGGAACTGGTCAACAAGCCGGCGCAGGTAGTGATTCTCGATAAAGTCAAACAAAGAGCCGATCAGGGGAATAACAGTCAGTACCACCACAGGCCATTTTTTCCGGAAAACAGGCAGCGAGAGCGTCAGGATGGTGAATGCAAAAAATAATCCGTAAGAAACCGGATAAATAGAATCTTTTTCAATACTTTCCTTTTTATAGACGGCCCTTCCTTCTTTTCCCATACAATCCAAATCCTGAAAAGCCATGTCGCGTGTTACACCAAATGAAATGTCCGGCATTTCGGTGCAGCCGGGTCGTTCGGATGCATCAACAATTGCCGATGCCATGTCAGACATCACAAAGTTCATCATATAGACGAATTGAATGAGAAGAATGAACCAGATGATCAGAAAAATTCTTTTTGTAATCATGGTTTTCAGGGTTAAAGATTTCTTCAGCCAGTTATGGCTTTCTTTCCGTTGTTTCGCCCACAACGTGGATCACCATCCTGTTGGTTACCCCGCGCAGCGTCATGGGGCTGCTGGCAACGATGATCACATGGTCACCCTTTCTGGCCAGCCGGTTGTCAAGCAGGTACCGGTCAACTCTGGCGATGAACTTGCTGCCTGAGACAGGTTGTTCCATCTGGACAGGATATACGCTGTATAAAATTGTCAGTTGTTCCAGCCTCGAAACGTTTTCACCGAAAGCGATGATGGGGATCTGCATTTTCTGCAACGAAAGCATGGCCGTGCTGCCCCCGGAGTGTGCCCAGGTGACAATGTATTTTGCCCTGACATCCTGCGAAATAATGTTTACGCCGCGCGCCATGGCAGCTTTTCTGTTCAGCAATCCGGCGTTTTCGATGAACTGCCCTTTTTTCGTTTGTTTTTCTTTGAGATAATCACTTGTATTGCGGGCAATTCTTGCCATCATTTTCACTGCTTTTACAGGATGTTTTCCCACCGCTGTTTCCCCTGACAACATAATGGCGTCGGCGCCGTCAATGATTGCGTTGGCCACATCCGATACTTCCGCACGGGTGGGGACAGGCTCTTCGATCATGCTTTGCAACATCTGGGTGGCAACGATGACATGTTTGCCCTGACTTTTACACATTTTGATGATCTGTTTTTGAAGGATAGCCACTTCGGCCAGGTCCATTTCCACACCCAGGTCACCGCGCGCTACCATTATTCCGTCTGACTCATGGACAATGGATTCAAGGTTTTCGATGGCCTGCGGTTTTTCAATTTTACTGATCACCGGAATGTAGTTATCTTCCTGAAAAGTGGTTGAAAAGCCCAGATCGCCACTGGTGATATTCAAGCCTTTGGGTCTGGCTGAATATTCACGCAGTTTCTTTTTTAACGTGATCACATCGTGGCTGCTTCTTACAAAGCTTAAAGCAAGGAAGTGAAACCTGTTTTTTACGGCATACTCCAGGCACGCATAATCTTTTTTGGTCATCGAAGGCAATGACAGTTTGGTTTCCGGAAGGTTGATCCCTTTTGACGACGTAAGCAGGTTTCCTTCGACAACTTCACATTCCAGGTATGCATTTTTGCCTTTGGTTTCTTTCGAAACAGCCTTCAGTTCAATGTTTCCGTCATCAAGCAGTATTTTCTCACCGGGAACTACTTCATCTATAATATGGGGGTAGGTAGTGGAAAAAGTGAACTCATTTCCGGGAGACCCGCCCAGGATATCATGCCTGACAAATTTTATCTTTTGCTTTTCTTTCAACAAAACCCCTTCGGGAATTACTTTACCTACCCTTATTTTTGGCCCGGAGAGGTCACCAAGTATGGAAACGTAAACCGAAGTTTTTTTTTCGGCTTTTCGGATATTGTTGATTAATTTGTCAAAATCATCGAAGCTGCCATGCGAGAAGTTGATACGGAAAACACGGGCCCCGGCTTTGATCAGCCTGGTTAATATCTCCACTGAAGAACTGGCCGGCCCCAGTGTGGCGATGATCTTGGTCATCTGAAAAACGGATTTGTTCATACGGGTTTGTTTTTAATTCAACGACAAAAGTAAAGGAAACATTTGGTTTGAACGGGGATCCAGGTAAAATGGGTGCAGTTGTTGCAATGGGTGCAGTTGTTGCAGTGGGTGCAGTGGGTGCAGTGGGTGCAGTTGTTGCAATGGGTGTTGACCTTTTAAGTCGAAGCAGGCCGGTGGGTAGCGACTTGAAAGGTCGGTAAGGAGGAGGTTGTGATTGGGGTATAATGGGAATAAAAGGAAGGGGTGAAAAGGTGAAAGGGTGAATTGGAGAAGAATGTCAGTGGGTGTCACGCCGGGGCGTGATTGCAGTTGTTGCAATGGGTGCAATTGGTTTAGGAGGCGATTCCTGAAACAGGGGAGATAGAGGCGTTATATTTCCCTGATGATGGCGATCAACTCGGCAAGCATCATGGCGGAGGCGCCCCAGATGATCTCATTCTGGATGTAAAAGCAGGGAACGCTATATTTTTTTTCCTCGCTGTTTCGGATCACCTTTTGTGTAATTTTTCCCGGGTCCAGCAATTCATCAAGACCGATTTCAAGGATTTTGTCCACTTCATTATTGCCATGCAGGTCAGGCCGGGAGGAGGTGTAACCGACAAACGGTGTGACATCAAAATTACTGGGATTGATATGAATGTTAGAAAGATGCCCGATTAGTGTGACTTTTGCCGGATCAACATGCACTTCTTCGCTGGCTTCACGCAAAGCGGTTTGTGATAATTTTTTATCTGATTTTTCAAAACTACCACCCGGAAAAGCGATCTGTCCGCTGTGCACGCTGTTGTCTTTCGGCCTTTTGATCATGATCAGTTTTATTTTTCCTTTATCAGGATAAAAAAGGATCAGCACGGCGCTTTTCTTCGGAGGATCGGCAAAGATTTTGCTCTTTAGTTCTTCTAACCGGGTGACGGGCACCATGATCATCTGTGCTTTCAGGCCGGGGAGCTTCCCGTTCTTGAGCCGGTTTTCGAGTTGTGTGGTGAATATTTTGAATTTCTCCATAAAAATGGCAAAAATAATGATAGATTTTATCATAAACAGCTTAAACCGGATTGTATTTAAACTTTAACCCAAAATTGTTATTTAAAATAAGCATTTAATAATTTAGTTAAATAATAATGACATTTAATTTATCGGATAAGAGCTGACTAAAATGACAATTCGCATAATCCCGAAGCTTCGGGATAAACGATTTGCTGCTCAAATCGTAAGATTTTCTAACGCGGGGTTAACCCACCTGCCCGACTGTCCCGAGGCCTCGGGATCAGGCGGGGATACTCCTCATATCCCAACGCACTTGTCATTAGTTCATACTTCCTAATGACAAATCTGGGTTAAGATATCCCGGTGTTTATTACAATTATTCAGATTAACACCGGCAAGATAAAATAGATTGTTAATTTTGCATATCTTCGGGCAGAGGCGTCTATATCATCAACATTTTAAATTATGAAGCATACTTTCTTTTTTATAATAATTGTCCTTCTCGCTGCACTTGCGGGATGCACCAACAAACCTTTTACGATGGAGGACAGCGGCCGTACCGTTGAGCTTGATCTGGATTCTCCTTTTATGGTCGAACTAAAAGGAAATGCCTCTACCGGCTATTCATGGGAAATTCTGGAAATGGATACAACTGTTGTCAGGCAAATCGGGAAACAAGGATATATGCCTTCCGGAGACAAAATCGGCTCAGGCGGAACCTATACTTTCTGGTTTAAAACCGTGGATTTCGGAGAAACAGAACTTGTCATCGGTTATGTCCGTCGTTTTGAGTCGGACGAACCACCGGCCAAAATATTCAGAATGAAGATCATTTCCGGTATGATGGGGAGGATTACGGGGGAGTAATGAGTGGCTTATTCCCCCGCCATAAATGACGGGGTAACTGATTTGTTTCACAAGATTATCTTTTCTTCGCTTTCAGTTTCCCCACCCTTCAGGGTGGGATTAGTCTCGCTGATCGGGATTTAAAATCCCGATCCCTGATTCCTTTCTGTAATCTTTTATAATACAATATGTTATTTTCGTCCGGATTTCAAATCCGGACGAGCGGTAAGGAATAGATGATTGGATGGGTGTGCCGAAAGCATGCCTGTCGCAGATGAATGGATGCCGGATTGTAGATTAGCGAATAGTGATTGGTGATTTGTGAGGGTGATCTGGGTGTGAACAAAAGAATGAATCCTTTATTTTTCGTTCAGTTGATTAATTATTGCAATTATATGTTGATTCAGAGCCGTTAATTCCTGATCATAGGCATTTGTGTTTTCATTTAATGTCTTGTAAGTTAACTCGTAAGCTTTAATACGAAGATTGCAGTAAGTTTTTAATGTGTCATTTATGGAAAGCAATTCAACGGGTAAATGAAGTTCATCAATGCTGTTCACAATTTCAAGGTTTTTTTTCCAGTAATAAATTCCTCTGTCTTTGATTTCATACATAATCTTTTTAACAGGTGTATTCCGGGGGAGACGGTAAACCTCAAGCGCCATGGATTCATTTGTAAAAAACTTTTGCATTCTGGCATTGTATTTTTCAAGGTCGGATTTGTACATGTCCGATTCGGAATAGTTTTTTCCAGATTGCTGCTTCAGGTAACGATCAATGTCAGTGTATTCTTTTTTGTCAACTTCAAGGGTGTTGACCGCGATAAAGGAAAATATCAAAACCATTGTGGCAAGTCCGGCAATGGTTATGTTTTTTAAATTCGACAGATCTGCATCCCTGAAACTCGGATAATAGGCATAACCAATAACCATTCCGGTCAGAAGGCCTCCGATATGTGCGGCATTGTCAATACCGGGTTGCATTCCGTTCAGTAAATTATACCCGACAAAAATGCCGATGCTTATTAATAATGATTTCCTGCTTACTTTGGGGATCAGGCTGGTGGTTAACATGGCAAGGAAGACTCCATACATGCCGAAAATTGCACCCGACGCCCCGGCGCTTATTGTGTTTTCATGCCAGAAAATGCTGGTAACACTGGCCGCAAGTCCCGAAATAAGATAGGCTGCCAGAAACCTTGATGCTCCGAGGTACGGCTCAAGTAATACACCAATAAAAAGCAGCGCATACATATTCAACAATAAATGAAAGAACCCAATATGAATGAAAACGCTGGACAACAATCTCCAATAGTCGCCACTTACGGTCAATGGCCTTAAATTAGCGCCCCAGTTAATAAGATCCGGCAGGTCGGGCTTGAAAAAATTAACCCCGGAGATCACCATTATGAAAAAGATTAAAAAATTGACTCCGATTAATATGGGCGTTACGAAATAGCCATCAATGGGTTTAAATATTGAAAAAATGCCTGTTATTTTTTCTTTGCGGGATAGCGCCGGCCGATTCAGAATATCTTCTTTGCCGGATATGAAAGTTTTGCTCAGCTCGTTATATTTTGATTTTATTTCTTCATCTGTCAAAATGGCTTTTCTGTTTTGAAAGCTTGAAATAAACCGATGTATATTCTTTTTGTTTTTGCCCCAGTCGAAAATTTGAGCGCCCGTGCATTCGCTTTTAAGATGAATCGTATCTTCATTAATTTTAACCTTGATTTCTTCACCCCAGGAGGTAAGTGAAAAATTTGTATAAGCTATAAAGCCTGCCTCGCTGTAATATCCTACAGACCATCCTAATTCTTTAACTATTTCTATTGCCTGAATATAGGCGCGGGCGGGATCAGAATCGCTTATATTGAATTCCTGTTCATATTTGGGTGAAATACCAAATGCCATCGTATCTTATTTTACATTTTCACAATCTTCCTGCTGCTCATCTTATTCCCCTGAACAACCCGGCAAAAATAAATGCCGGGCGGATAAGCTGACAGGTTAAGCATAATTTCATTAGCGGTCACATTTCCATTGAAGCTGTTTTTGTAAATCCGTTCCCCCTTCATGTTAAAGATATCAATGGTTGTTTTTCCGGCGTAAGGATCAGTGATCTCAATTTTTATTTGATTTGAAAAGGGGTTAGGTGATACGGTGAATAGTTGTTCGTTTGCAGTAAAATGATCTTCCTCGTTGCCCACTACGCCACCGGTCAGTGTTTCCATGATCACGCCGTTGTTCCCGAATACAAAGCCGTGCCAATCATCCAGAAACCGGACCTGTGTGAGCCCAGATGAACAGGGAATATCTATCGGATCCCAGGTTTCGCCGCCGTCGTCTGTTTTCACAATAAGTTGGTTGTATAATATAGCGATTGCTGTCTGGGGATCGAATACATAAATATCCGTTCTCTCTGTATAAATGATCGTGTCAATGACATTATCATAGACCAGCTCCCAGTTTTGCCCTCCGTCAGTCGTCCTGATGATTTTTCCATTGTTAGTTACTGCATATCCGTTTTGCTCATCATAAAATTTTACCGAAAGAAACCAGGTGTTGTTGGGCAGACCGGCCGGCCTGATGGTGATGTCCCACGTATCCCCGGCATCATCGGAATACATAATGGTTGATCCGCGTCCGACAGTCACCAGCGTTTCCGTTCCCGGAATTTGCCGGATGCAGAAAAGGGAATGTTCCTGCGGCGTGGGTTGTATCCTGTTCCAGACATCATCCTGCGATAAAAGGCAATGTGCGGAAATTGTAAAAAATATCAGAATAAGAATAAAAAGTTTTGGTTTTTTCATACAATCTGATTTAGGGGTTATCAAATTTAAAAAACTTTTCCAATGAGTTGTAAACCGTATGTTTTTTATAGTAAATTTGTTACTGTTGAGTTACTGCCAACATTTGTTTGTTATGAGTAAAAAGGAGCAAAAGTCACCGGTAATCAAAGCGGATCAGAAAGAACAGGAGCTCTATTCGCTGATCCTTTACAACGATGACATTAATACCTTTGACTTTGTCATCGAAACGCTCATCGAAGTATGTGAGCATGACCCTATGCAGGCCGAAAACTGTGCCTGGATAGCCCACTTCAAAGGGAAATGCAAAGTCAAACGGGGAACCATCGAGGATTTGAAACCCCGTTACCAGGAGATGACCAACAGGATGTTAACGGTTGAGATCAAGTAAATTTCTAAATATGGATATTTTAAATGAAATAAATCCTGAATATATTACGGATAAAAAAGGAAAGAAGAAATCGGTAATACTTCCAATTGAAAAGTTTGAGGAACTTATTGAGGATATTGAAGATTTGGCTGCTATGGCAGAAAGGAGGGAGGAACCGACGATCTCGCATGATGAGGTAATAAAATACTTAAAAGGAAATGGCCTCATATAAGATTCGCTGGAAAGTATCGGCGAAAAAGGAATTGGCAAAATTAGACAGAACAATCATTATTAAATTGTCAATATTATTCAGGAGTTGCCGGAGAATCCGGTTCCAAAAGGCGCTAAAAAATTAAAAGAAACAGAAAATACTTACAGAATAAGAACAGGAAATTACAGAATTATCTATTCGATTATCAATAAAGAACTTATCATTGAGGTTATAAAAGTTGGTCATCGAAAAGATGTGTATAAAAATGGAAAAGATTAAGATAAGAACTTGATTATGTGGACAGTCATCATCATATTAATTCTTGTAGGCATCCTGATGCTGCTGCTCGAAATACTGGTCATCCCGGGCTCGGGTGTAGCCGGTATCATCGGATTTGCGCTGATGGTGGCAGGAATCTGGCTTGCTTATTCACGGCAGGGAGTGCAGGCGGGTAACATCACTCTGGCCATTACGCTGGGGGTGAACCTGATCGGGCTTGTCCTGGCATTGCGGTCGAAAACGTGGAACAAGGTGATGCTTAAATCCCAGATCAACAGCAAGGTCAGGACAATTGACCATGCTGAATTAAAACCCGGGGATAAAGGCAAGACCGTATCGCGCTGTACTCCAATGGGTAAAGCGCTATTCGGCGACAAGTTTTTTGAAGTCAGCGCTTTCTCCGAATTTATTGATCAGGAAAGTGAAATAGAGATCGTAAAGATCTCCGGAAATAAAATTTTTGTTAAACAAATAAAAAAATAATCATCATGAACAACATTTATGTAATCATTGCCAGTGGCATCGGCGCCATCTTTTTGTTATGGCTTCTTTTTTACTTTATCCCTGTCGGACTTTGGTTTACGGCGCTGGTATCCGGTGTCAGGATTTCGTTACTGCAGTTGATCCTCATGCGTTGGCGTAAGGTCCCTCCGGGCGTTATTGTAAACAGCATGATCGCTGCCACAAAAGCCGGCCTGCATTTGAAACGCGATGACCTTGAAGCTCATTATCTTGCCGGCGGTCATGTTCAGTCCGTTGTCAATTCGCTGATCTCTGCCGACAAGGCCAATATAGAGCTTAATTTTAAAACGGCAACCGCTATTGACCTTGCCGGCCGTGATGTACTGGAAGCGGTTCAGATGTCAGTAAACCCGAAAGTAATTGATACCAAAAGGGTAGCTGCCGTGGCAAAAGACGGCATCCAGTTGATCGCCTTGGCCCGTGTAACTGTCAGGGCAAACATTCAACAACTGGTTGGAGGTGCCGGTGAAGAAACTGTTCTCGCACGTGTGGGTGAAGGGATCGTTTCTTCGATCGGTTCGGCAGACTCGCACAAAGCCGTTCTTGAAAACCCGGATACGATTTCCAAACTGGTTCTTGAGAAAGGACTGGATTCGGGAACAGCATTTGAAATTTTGTCCATTGACATTGCCGATATTGACATCGGGAAAAATATCGGGGCCGTCCTCCAGATGGACCAGGCCGAAGCCGATA
>JAADID010000140.1 GCA_013151505.1 Chlorobiota bacterium
TCATCACACGTTGTTTTAATCCAAGGGTCATCATTACACATTAATATAGAAACATTCTGGATAAAATTCATCACCGGATCAATATAATTGAAGAAGAAAAAACCCGTCATCCGTACAGGAAGGGAAAACCGGTTAAAAAAGCCGGAAGGATATATCAACTGGTGGCAAAGATTGCGGCGGTGTTGTTTTTGCCATTACTTTTCACTACTTCCTACTTATTAATTCATAATCAGGGGATGAAAAAAGCTGATAACATTACGTATAACGAGATATATACTCCGATGTCAGCACAAACCCGGTTTCTTTTACCGGACAGTACGGTCGTCTGGCTGAATTCCGCAAGTACGCTACGATATCCCCTCTCATTTACCGGAAAAACCAGAGAAGTTATTCTCACCGGTGAAGGTTATTTTGATGTAGTGAAAAATCCGAAGAAACCTTTCGTAGTACAGACAAAAAAGATAAATGTGATCGCATACGGGACCTCTTTTGATGTGATGGCTTATCCGGATGATCCAAAGGTAGCTGCGACACTGGTCAAGGGAAAGATTAAAGTTGTGAAAAAAAATACCGGAAAATATTTTGATCTTAAACCTTCCTCTCAGGCCGTTCTGGATACAGTAACCGGAAAAATGACCGTATCAAAGGTGGAGACAAGGTTCTATACATCATGGAAAGACGGAAAACTTATCTTTAAAAGTGAACCCATGGAGATTGTTGTTCATAAACTGGAAAGATGGTTTAATTGTAAAATCCACATACAGAACGATCAGTTAAAAAAATATAAATATACCGGAACCATTGAGATGGAAACCCTGAGGGAAGTGATGGAACTGATCAAGATCACTACGCCAATCAAATATAAATACGATAAGGATACCCGTGAAATATGGATAGAACCAATATGAAATTTAAAAATTTAACCAAATGGTTAGTTCTGAAAGCCTGATGTGTTTGAAGAAAACAGAAATAAAAAAGACAGGAAAATGCTACAGACATTTTCCTGTCAAGTTAATAAAAATTCCTAGCCTGAAATATTTACTAACTCAAATATCAAAGATATGAAGAATAATTTAATTCGTTTGAAAAATGATTCTTTCAGAAAAACATTTCGAATTATGAAGATCAGTTTATTTTTGCTTTTTGTAAGTGTTTTGCAGCTCTTTGCTGTGAATAATTACGGGCAAAGCAAGAAACTGTCACTTTCTATGGAAAAAGTGACCATTGCAGATGTTCTGCAAGCCATCCAGGATCAGAGTGAATTTAAGTTCTTTTACAATGATCAGTTGGTGAATGTAACCCGGAAAGTGAGTGTAAAAGCCCATAAGAAAGATATTTGGCATGTATTGAATCAGGTTTTGCCCGATGCCGGTATTACTTACCGTGTGGTCGGGAAACAGGTGGCACTATTCAAGGGTAATTCAGCATACGGTAATAAAAACGTTCAGCAGCCATATACCGTAACAGGAAAAGTAGCTGATGAGAAAGGGGAACCACTGACCGGTGTCAATATTATTGAACAAAGAACAACCAACGGAACCGTCAGCGATGCCAACGGAAGTTTTTCATTACAAATCAGTTCTTTAAATGCCACCCTGGTATTTTCTTATGTCGGATACCGGACGAAAGAAGTCCTGTTGAACGGGCAGACAACAATAGAAATAAAACTGGCCGAAGATATCCTGGGCCTTGATCAGGTGGTGGTAATCGGTTATGGGACACAGAAAATCAAGGATGTCACCGGCGCGATAAGCACCATTACTTCCAAGGACATAAAAGATCGTCCTGTCCTGCGGTTTGAAAATGCCCTTGAGGGTAAAATGGCCGGGGTACAGGTAATATCTCCTTCGGGTAAGCCGCAGAATACCGCATTCATACGTATCAGGGGAACGACTTCGATTGACGGAAGCAGTGAGCCGTTATATGTGGTGGACGGAGTGCCGACAGAAGATCTTTTAACACTTAATCCGAACGATATTGAAAACATTACCATCCTGAAGGATGCTTCATCAGCAGCTATCTACGGTGCATCAGGAGCAAACGGTGTCGTTATTATCAATACCAAAAGAGGAAAAAATAAAAAGGCAACCGTAAACTTCAATACCTATTACGGTTTTTCAAAAGTGACAAAATACCTGGATGTTTTACATTCTTCGGAATATATTGATTTGATGGATGAATTAGGGCTGACAACGGATTGGAGTATTTATACGGCAAATACGGATTGGCAGCGTGAGATCTATCGTAACGCGGTTAATCAAAACTACCAGCTGTCGGTATCCGGGTCAGATGATAAAACAAATTACTACATCTCGGGAAACTGGAGTAAAAAAGACGGTATCGTCAGGAATAATTATGCCGACCGTTATAGTGCAAAGGTCAATTTTGACAGACATATTAACCAATGGTTAAAAGTTGGTACAAGTATATTGTTTGGCAAATGGCATGATGTCAATATTGTTGATAATATCGGAGCTGCCCGTGGGGGCGTTATTCTTGGAGCCCTGGAGACACCTGAACTTATCGGCATTTACAATCCTGACGGGACTTTTACCGGAAATCCGTTGCAACTTTCATGGGAAAATCCTGTTGCCAGTACGGATGCTCCGGTTCAGGATTATTATGAAAGTAATTTTTTAGGGAATTTTTATTTCCAGGCCTCTTTTTTAAAGGACTTCAAATTTAAAACCCTGACTTCCTATGATTATGCCGGAGGGCAATATAGTTATTTCCTTGATCCGTTCCGTACTGACTGGGGCAGGGCAAATCAGGGTATAGGTGAAGAGAGTTCTTCAAAAAACCAATACTGGTATAACGAGAATACGTTAACCTATACAAAAAAAATTAAAAAGCATACACTGAATGCTTTGGCCGGTTTTATTGTTTCCAAAAGGCATTCCCGGTCGTTATACGTGCAAACAACGCACTTTGCCAATGATGTGATAAAAACGATAAACGGGGGTTCAAGGATAGAAGATGTGAACAGTTCTTTCGCAGAAAGGTCTAACGTGTCCCAAATTGCAAGAATCAATTATGATTATGCAAATAAATATCTTATTACGGCGAATTTCAGGGCAGATGCTTCCTCCGTTTTTGGTACCGATAAAAGATGGGGATATTTCCCATCTTTTTCTGCCGGCTGGAGATTGTCGGAAGAAGCTTTCCTGAAAAACAGCAAAACAATCGATGACCTGAAAATAAGGTTCGGGTGGGGACAGGTTGGTAATGACCGGATAGCTGAATATGCCTGGTATGGCAGAATAGGAAGTGGCTATGATTATGTTATCGGAGGCGTTATTCAGCCGGGAATAGCTCCTGAAACACTGGAAAATAAAGATCTGAAATGGGAGACAACCACCCAGACCAATTTAGGTGTTGATGTGATGCTGTTAGGTTACCGTCTTGGGTTAACAGCTGATGCTTACCTGAAAAACACATCGGATCTGCTTCTGTCAATGCCAATCCCTGTCTCAACAGGTTTTGAATCAACCATTCAGAATGTGGGTAAGATCAGGAACAAAGGTGTGGAACTGCTTGTGCATTCAAAAAACCTTATGAATGAATTCAAATGGAATACGGATTTAACTTTTTCATTAAACCGGAATGAAGTGGTTTATCTGGGTGACCAGATTATCCATTCAGGGTATGTTTATCAACGGGGAAATGTAACCATCGCCAAAGAGGGGAAATCATTAGGGTCATTTTATGGTTATGTCTCGCAGGGTGTGGATCCAAATACCGGTATGATGATTTATAAAGACAGTAACGGAGATGATGCTATTACGGATGAAGATAAGGAAATTATCGGGGATGCCAATCCGAAATTTGTGTACGGTCTTAATAACACATTCTCTTTCAAAGGATTTGATTTAAGCTTGTTTATCCAGGGAGTGTACGGAAATGATATTTTTAATGCCTCCCGGGTAGAGACGGAAAGTATGTTCGATTTTAAGAACCAGTTGGCAACGGTACTCGGAAGATGGGAAAATCCCGGTGATGTGACGGATATGCCGAAAGCGGTACTTGGGGAAAAGTATAATTCTGAATTATCGACCAGATTCCTTGAAGACGGCTCCTACCTGAGAATAAAAACGTTAACGATAAGTTATACGTTGCCCGTAAATATTATCAGAAGTATGCATTTGGCGAGGACCAGGATTTATATGACGGCTGAGAACCTCTATACTTTTACCGGCTATTCCGGATATGATCCTGAAGTAAATGCCTTTGGCGGGAACAATCTTGCTCAGGGGGTTGATTTTGGCACCTATCCGCAACCAAGAAGTATAATATTCGGTATTGACCTTTCATTTTAACCTGAAAAAAAACAATGATGAAAAAGTTATTATACATATCCTTAATCGTAATTACCGGAATATCTTTTCTGTTTCAGTCCTGTGAGAAATTCCTGGATCTGGAACCCATAACTTCTGCAACTACGGGAAATTCTTACAAAAGAGCAGCAGATATGGAAGCAGCTCTTGTGTCATGCTATAATATCCTGCATGAAGAGTATTTTATCTGGGATAATATCCTCCTGGAAGATGTCAGGTCGGACAATGCCTATGCCGGTCCTCCGGACGATGTTGATATCTATGAATATGATATGTTAACGGTTTCTACCAACAATGCCCGGATCATGTGGAACTGGGGTTTCCTGTATAAAGGCATTATGAGATGCAATATCGTTTTATCCAAAATAAATGATGTGGAAGGGCTCACTGATACCCGTTACAAAGAAATTAAAGGAGAAGCGAGATTTCTGAGAGCATTGTTTTATTATAACCTGGTGCATTTATACGGAGATGTACCGTTGGTTGAAACTACGGGTACAGCCGACCCGGATAAGATACAAATCCCCAGATCTCCGGTTAAGGATGTATATGATTTTATTGTAAAGGATCTCGAGTTTGCCGTGGAAAACCTGCCGGACACTTATTCATCGGAGAATAACGTTAACAAGGCACGTGCCACAAAAGGAGCTGCGAATGCCATGCTGGCGAAAGTGTGGGCCCAACGGCCTGACAGGGATTATGCAAAAGTCCTTTCTTATTGCGATAAGGTTATTAACAGCCCTGCCGGTTACAGGCTGCTTGACGATTATAATCTTTTGTTTGACGGAAGTCACTATAATAATGATGAATCCATATTCGAAATCCAGTTTATTGGCGGAACACCTCAGGGTAACTGGGGGCCACAGTTGTTTCTTCCCCCTTCCCTTTCCGGAGATGGATGGCGCAAATACTGTACGCCTTCACATAACCTGGTGGATGCTTTTAATGCTGAAAATGACACGATAAGAAGAGATGCAAGTATCATGTGGGAAAATGTTGACTGGGTGGATGAGTATTGGAATGCAGATAATTCCGTTCAGGCGGTACCATTTGCCTTTAAATTTAAACATGCAGATGGCTGGAATAGCGGTGATCAAATATATCTTATCAGACTTGCCGATATTTTATTACTGAAAGCCGAGGCTTTGGCAAACCTTCGGCAAGGAGATCTCGGAAGGAGTATTGTCAATAAAATTCGTGCACGCGTCGGGTTAGCTCCCACGACTGCCGATGATGCGTCAATGCCTGATGCAATTCTGAAAGAACGAAGACTCGAATTGGTATTCGAAGCCCATCGATGGGAAGATCTTATAAGATATGGTAAAGCCGTAAATACAATGTTACAACTGAAAGAACTTAATTTGATCACAGGAAAATACGTGGATTATAATGCCAGTGAGAACACCATTATTCTTCCGGTTCCTATAGGTGAAATCGAAAGAAATCCCAAACTGGTACAAAACCCGGGATATTGAAAACCGGATATTTATGAAAAAACTGGATAAAAAAAACACAATGAGTTGGTTTCTGATAGCTACAATTACGCTTTTAAGCATCGGGTGTAATAAAAAACCGGTTGAGGAACCGAAACCCGAGATAAAACATCATAAGATCATCCCGTTACCGGAAAAAGTGACCTTGTCCGGTCAGGTAAAAACAATTACCGGAAGCTCCACAATTTATATTGACAGTCATTTTCAGAGAGCAGGGGAAGTAATCATCAAGGCAATCAGGGATGCCGGTGGCCTTATCGTAAAAGAAAATAACGGAGATCCGGAGAACAGTGATATCCGGCTTGTATCAGATGAGCAACTTGACAGTAACGAATATAAAATGGATGTTGATGACAAGAAAATAGTTATAACGGCTGAAAGTCCGCGAAGCGCCTTTTATGCGGCACAGACTTTCAGGCAGATTTTATGGAATGCCGATGTTGATCAGGCTAACGGAACAATAAAGGTACAGGCAATAAATATTATTGATAAGCCGCAGAACCGGTACCGCGGGTTTCATATGGATCTGTCGAGACACTTTTTCCCAAAAGAATTTGTGTATGAGATCATTGACATGATGGCACTTTACAAGCTGAATAAGTTACAGTTGCACCTGAGTGATGATCAGGGATGGAGGATAATGATAGATAAGTATCCTGATCTTACGAGGGTAGGTGCATACCGGGAGTTTGACGAGAACGATGAAGCATGTATGGAAAAGGCAAAGTATGATCCTGATTATAACTTTGATCCCCAATTTATAAATGGAAATATCTATGGTGGATTTTACACAAAACAGGACATCAGGGATATCGTATCCTATGCTTCCGGGAATTTCATCGACGTTATCCCTGAAATTGATATGCCGGGACATATGTCTGCCGCTATCCGGGCTTATCCAGAATTATCATGTTCGGGAGATACGAATTGGGGACAGGAATTTTCAGAACCATTGTGTGTATGTAAACCTGAGGTTATGCAGTTCGTTCATGATATATGGGATGAAGTTATTGATCTTTTTCCATCCAACACCGTCCATCTTGGTGCTGATGAGGTTGATAAAAGCTTCTGGGGAGTGAGTGACACATGTAAACAGTTCATGGAGGATCATTCGTTGAATAATGTAAATAAGATTCAGTCATACTTCGTTGAAGATATGTACAAATACTTCTCATCCAAGGGAAAAAAAATGATTGCCTGGGATGATATTCTTGTGAATAATGATGATGATATCGTAAATCAGGTAGATCCCCATATCCTTGTAATGTACTGGCGCGATTATAAGCCGGAATCAGCGGTCTATGCGGCACGTAACGGGAATTCGATTATTCTGACTCCCTGGTCCTGGTTCTATCTGAGTTCGCAACCGACCGATGAAAACCTTAAATCCTTATATGATTTTGATGAAAAAACGGAATTAGACCCCGAAGTCGTGGAAAAGAAAATCGGATATCAGGCTTGTGTCTGGACAGAAGACATCCCCTCAGAAGCTGTATTTGAGAGGCATATATTTCCCAGGTTTCAGGCATATGCCGAGGTCGCCTGGTCAAATACAAAAGCATGGGAGTCATTCACGAAGAGAATGGATGCACACCTGGATTTTCTGAAACGAAACGGTATAAAATATACAAAATCAAAATATTTTTTCTAGCCTCTATTTACTAACTCTTAAAATTTAATTGTTATGAAAAAACTTTTTACTTCCATTGTGATCATGTTAATGGCCACCGTAGCATCTTTTGCACAGGTGACTGTTACTTTTAATCTTGACATGAGAGGGACAGATTTCAATCCTGCGGCCAAAGACCTTTATGTTTCCGGAGAAGCCGGAGGAATTGACTGGGCAACGCCGGGTTCTGATCCGAATCTTGAGTTAACTGACCCTGACAATGATACTATATTCACGGTAGTTCTGTCAGGGATTGATTCGGGTTATTATTACATGGATTATTATGAAACCAGTGAAGGTGCGGCAGAGTGGGGCCCGGAGTGGCCTACTCCTCTGGGACACGACAGAATGTTGTATGTAGACGGTTCGCATGATGTTGTTATTAACGATAAATGGGGTGAGATACTGACCATTACGTTGAATGTTGATATGACACAGGTGAGTTCCTTCGATTCTGCAAGTCAGGATGTTTATATGGCGGGCAATATCTACCCTATGGGATGGGAAACAGCCGGCACAAATCCTGATTTCAAACTGGAAGACCCCGATCAGGATGGGATTTATACCATTGAATTTGATTCTATTTCCGGAGCTGACTTTTTTTATAAGTATTATCTGGTCTCGGCAACGGATACTACTCCCGAATGGACGGAAGATGTGCAAGGGTGGAGATTATTGAACGTATCAGCCGATAATACTGATATTAACGATGTTTATGGTCAGGTTGCTACCGGTATAATGAATGCCGTTTTTAACGATGTTCAGATTTACCCGAATCCTTCTTCCGGCCGTTTCACATTACTGGCCGACCAGGATTATACTTCAAAAGTCATGAATATCAACGGACAAATAATTCAAAACCAGCTGATTTTTAAAGGAAAAAACACGATTAACCTCACCAGGCTTCCTGCCGGGATTTATTTTATCCGTTTACATTCGGGCAACAATACTAAAATATTTAAAGTGGTTGTCCGCTAATATCATTCTATGAAACAAGCATGCATGGGATGCTGAATTGTATATGTTCGATTTTGCAACCAACACAAAAACCGATTTAAACAAGATGGTGATATAAAAGTCATGGATCTTAACGGAAATATCATTAAAATAACAAATACAGAAGGAATTTTTACCGGAAAAATAGTAGTTGAATAAGAAATTACTCATTTCAGGATAATACATTGGCAGGTAATCAAAGGCTTTCATACAGCCGAAGCCTGTCAATGTATTTTTATATCCTTCATCCTTCCTTTTACACTTTCCTCCACAACTTCTCAATTTCCTCCAGGCTTTTGTTTTTCGTTTCAGGTACCAGTTTCCAGACAAACCATGCAGCCAGCAGGCCCATTACACCGTAAATCCAGTATGAAAAACCATGATGTAAAGTCCTGATCAGGAAACTGTTGTCGTTCATCACCGGGAAGGTCCAGGAAATGATCAGGTTGGCGATCCACTGTGCTGCCACGGCTATGGACATTGCCCCGCGGATGCTGTTGGGAAAGATCTCGGAAAGCAATACCCAGGTTACCGGTCCCCACGATACGGCAAAGGAAGCCGTGTAAGTGAGCATGAAGATCAGTGACCCCAGTCCCTTCCGTTCAAAGAAGAAAGAAAATCCCAGCAGGAACATGGAAACGGCCATTCCCAGCGCACCGATGATCTGTAACGGTTTGCGCCCAAGCCGGTCAACCGTTAAAATCGCTACTACCGTAAAAGTAAGGTTGATGGTGCCGACAATGATCGTCTGCAACAATGCCATATCTGTTCCCGAGCCCATATTCCGGAAGATCTCAGGGGCATAGTACAGCACCACGTTAATCCCGACAAACTGCTGGAATACCGAGAGCATGATCCCGATAAAGATCACCATCCCGCCAAAGGAGAGCCAGGGTACCGATTTTTCCTTCAGTGTATCCCTGATCTCCGCAAGAATTCCCGGCGCCTGTTCCGGACCCACCAGTTTTTCAAGGATCCCTTTTGCTTTCCGCTCTTTCCCGGCCATAACCAGATAGCGTGGTGTTTCCGGAACCCCCTGCAGCAGGATAAGGAAAAGCAAAGCAGGGATGGTTTCGCTGGCAAACATCCATCGCCAGCCTGTCTGTACGAGCCATGCATCATCACCATGAAGTGCAATGGAATAATTCACAAAATAGACCACCAGCATCCCGAAGATAATGGCAAACTGGTTCCAGGATACCAGCTTCCCGCGTACACCTGAAGGAGCCACTTCGGCAATATACATCGGCGAAAGCATGGAGGCCAGCCCCACCCCCCCCACACCACCGATGATCCTGTAAATGATAAAGGAAATTACCGGTTGTACGAAAAAGATATTCAGTTTTTCGGGCATGGCCGAGCCGACGGCGGAAAGGGTAAAGAGGAGGGCTGCCAGCATGAGGCCGTATTTCCTGCCCATACGACGGCTGATATATCCTCCGGTCGCCCCCCCGATGACACATCCCACCAGGGCACTGCTTACGGTAAATCCTTTCAGCGAGTTTGCTGTTTTTTCCGTTAAACCGGCCGGATTATTGAACAAAAGGATAATGGCTGCCCCGGCCAGAACAGCCAGCACAAAGCCATAGATGCTTCCTTTGCGCCGTCCGTAGAGGTTGTTTAAAACGGACCAGACAGCATAAACGATGACTATGATCACGACAGCTACACTAACCCTGTACTGCAACACCACCTTTTCGGCAATCTCAGGCTGAGCATACAGTGTGTCAATAAAAAAAGCCTGCAATGATTTTACTGCCCCGCTGATGACAGCGGTATCATATCCGAAGAGCAGGCCGCCCAGTGTTGCCACCAGGGTGAGACCCATGATATACCCTTTCCCGCCTGAGGCTGATGTTGTCATATTTTGGTTTTTTAGCTTGCACCCTGAGTTTTTTCCATATTTATTCGCTCACTTAAGTCAGATGCTACTGAATCAGCAGCCCTGACAAATTGTTTTCCGATTGTCTTTTTTTCAAAAAGGCTCCACTCAAGAACCACATTCCGGATTTATTCTCCCATTTTCATGGATTCCTGATATACTCTGAATTCTTCA
>JAADID010000101.1 GCA_013151505.1 Chlorobiota bacterium
ATTTAATTCGTTAGTTTTGCAAACCATTTTTTTAATCCTGATTTATGAAATTTAAAATTCTTTTAATTGGGGCATTGGCCTCTGTTTTTTTCACAGTAAATGCTCAAAATTACAACAATTTAAGCGGCCAGGCCAGTGGAGTGAATGTGATTACAACAGCTGTTCCTTTTTTAATGATAGGTCCTGATGCCCGCGCCGGCGGGATGGGTGACGGCGGCGTTGCTTCATCGGCAGATGCCAATTCCATGCACTGGAACCCGGCCAAATATGTGTGGTCTGAAAACAAACAGGGTTTTGCCATATCATATACACCCTGGTTGAGAAACCTGGTCAACGATATTAACCTGGCTTATGTTTCCTATTACAACAAGCTTGACAGAATGAATGCCATTGCTTTCTCGATGCGTTATTTTTCGCTTGGCGAGATCCAGTTTACCGACCAGAACGGCCAGAGTCTCGGTTATTTTAAACCCAACGAGTTTGCCCTTGATGCAACCTATTCCCGTTTACTTACCGACAATCTGTCGCTGGCGGTTGCCGGACGGTTTATATACTCAAACCTTACCGCCGGGCAAACGGTGCAGGGTGTTGAAACTACCGCGGGTATTTCCGTCGCTGCCGATATTGCCTTATACTGGCAAAAGGATGTGAACTGGTTTAAAAATATAGATGCACAGTTTGCCTGGGGTCTTAACATCTCGAATATCGGGAATAAAATGTCCTACACACAGTCGAATATTGAAAGGGACTTCATTCCGACAAATTTGAGGATCGGCCCCCGTTTAACACTTTATCTCGACGATTACAACAAGATTTCGTTTCAACTGGATATCAATAAACTGCTTGTACCCACCCCGCCGATTTATGCCTGGGATTCTACGGGAGCCACAATACCCGATCCGGGAAACAACAACAAAAACCTGATTGCTGCCGGAAGAGACCCGGATGTGGGGGTTATTCAGGGAATGATCCAGTCATGGTATGATGCGCCGGGAAGGGTTGAACCTGTATATGACGAAAATGGAAATGAAGTCTATGATCCGGTGACCGGCGCTGCACTGGTAAAAGTAGTGGGCTCGCCCTTTATGGAAGAGCTCCGGGAGTTTAACCTTGCTTTTGGCATTGAATACTGGTACAATAACCTGTTTTCTGTCAGGGCCGGATATTTCTGGGAAGACAAGACCAAAGGGGCACGTCAGTACGTTACGCTCGGTGTGGGCTTGAGATACAATGTATTCGGGCTGGATTTTTCCTATCTAGTACCGACTACCGGCGTGCAGAATCCGCTGCAAAACACGTTGCGGTTCAGCCTGTTGTTTAACTTCGGAAAACCCAAAACGACCAGCAACATAACGCCGGAGGGTTAATGATTGGCATCAAGGTCGGTTTCGGATACGATGTTCACCGTTTTGCTGAAAACCGTCCGCTGATCCTCGGCGGAGTTCCCATTCCCCATTTACAAGGCCTGTCGGGCCATTCCGATGCGGATGTGCTTTTGCATGCCATTGCCGATGCCTTGCTCGGCGCTGCCAACCTCGGAGATATCGGCTTGTTCTTTCCCGGTAATGATCCGCAATATAAAGATATGGATAGTTCGGTTATGCTCGGTGAGGTGATGGAAATGATCTCGAACGAAGGTTATCAGGTGGGCAATCTGGATGCAACCGTTGTGTTGCAATCGCCAAAGATCAGCACCTATATTCCCGGAATGAAAAAGAAGATTGCCGGTTTACTGGATTTGGATGAAAAGGACATTTCCATTAAAGCCAAAACTTCCGAGCGCCTGGGATTTGTCGGCAGGGAGGAAGGCGTTTCAGCTTTTGCCACGGTGTTGATATTTAAAGATACAACTGTTTAATCTGAACCCCCTTATTGAGTTACGGCATAACCGTTAAATGCCAGCCGGACAGTGATTTCATTATCGAAATTCCTGAAAGCGGGAAGCCCGGCCTCATCGTTATAGATCGTGCCTTCCATTTGAAATACCCTGTAATTCCCGTCACCCGACGGATTCGGCCGCATGATGGTCATGTCGAATAAAATGGTGTAATTCAACATCAGTTCCTGATTGGACAGTTGCAGTTCAACTTTGTAATTCTGATTTATGGTTTTCTGGTTTATGATCTCACGTACCGGAAAAATACCTGTCAATGAAAATTCCAGCCGGTCCTGAATTGAATCCGAAACAAAGTTTTGCGGATTGGCCGGATCATAAAAGTCGGTGTTTTGCAACCGGCAGGTAAAATTTCCGGTCTTGTAATCCAGTACGACCGTAATGTTTTTGTTTTCCCATTCATATTGTTGCCCGTTTTTTGTTGCCGTTATTTTCATAATGGCCGAATAGGTTTGATAACGTGTGCTTTGCGCTGTTACCGCTGATGTTAAAAAACTTATCAGCAATAAAAAAAGGGATGCTCTCATAATATTGGTTTTTTTGAAGGTAAAGATAAGTTAAACTTAAAAAGAAGATTTTATTGATGTTGTTTTTCACCGATGAGGCTGATATGATCTTGTCCTGATTTGCGTAGATCGGTGTTGATCCGGGTCTTAAAGAGCGACAATTATTAGTCTGAAACTGAATTGAACAACACCGGTTACTCCTCTGTTTCAAACAAATCAGGCCTGAAATTGACGAGAAATGCCTTATCCGTCGAACGGGTGAGGGCCGTATAAAGCCACCTCAAATATTCCGTATTGATCATTTCGTCAGTCAGGTAACCCTGGTCAACGATCACACCGGGCCACTGTCCGCCCTGTGTTTTGTGGCAGGTCATGGCATAGGCGAACTTTACATGCAGGGCATTGTAGTAAGGGTTTTTTCCGATTTTTTCCATCCTTTTGCGGCGTTGGGGAATGTGGATGTATTCCTGCTCCACGCTGTCGAAAAGCCTTTTCCTGTCATTATCGGTCAACCCCGGACCTTCTGCATGGATGGTATCCAGCAGCAGTTTGACTTCATACTCTTTTTCATCGGGATAATCGAGCAATTCGATGTCGGCATCGGCAAAGGTAAACCCATACTTTTCTTCCGTTTTTTTCAGCCTGGTGATCCTGATCAGATCGCCGTTGGCAATAAATCCGGCTTTTGAGGAATCGTCAAGCCAGAAATAGTTGTTCCGGACAACCATAAGCAGGTCGCCGCCTTCTATCCGGCTCTCCCGTTGTAAAATACGTTCCCTGATCTGCCGGTTAAACAGGTTGGCCCTTTTGTTGGTACGGCAGACCACGATGCAGTTGCTTAAATCGTCAGATGAAAAATTTTCCTGCAACAGCTCCTCCAGATCATACCCGCTTTCAATCCTGATAATATCCGTTTTAAAAAGCCGGGTATCGAAAAGCGGTAGTGATGTTTCGTCCGAACTAATTCTCTTTCTCAATGCAGTGGCTGTAGCCAGGATACCCGAATCCAGCGACTGGCGCATGACTTCTTTCATCTCGAATGCAAAACCGGCGATGCTCATCATGCTTTTGATGTACTCAAGATTCAGGGCCGGGCTGATGCTGAGTCCTACCGGAGGCAACTGTGCCGTATCGCCCGATAAGACCAGCTTGTTGTTTTCGCCTGAAAAGACAAATTCAAGCAGGTCTTCGAGCAAATGCCTTGTGCCGAACAATGCGTCTCCGGATTGTGAATTGTCATTGATCATGGAAGCCTCGTCCACAATGAAAACGGCATTTTGCAAGATATTTTTGGCAAGGATAAAGCGGTGGCTTCCGTTGGGCGCCGTAAATATGCGGTAAATGAACCGGTGGATGGTATGGGCTTTAAACCCCGTGTATTGCGACAGAACCTTGGCTGCCCTTCCGGTGGGGGCAAGCAGGACAAAAGGCTTTCCCATATTCTTCAGCGCTTTCACATAGGCCCCGACCAGGCTTGTTTTCCCTGTTCCGGCATATCCTTTTAAAATGTACAGCGGATTCTTCTTCCGGCTGTTTTCAAAGGCCTCCAGATGCGACAGCGCTTGCTGCTGGTCTGATGTGGGCTGAAAACCAAGTTCCTGCCGGATGAGCGCTTTGACGGGTTGCGTTTCCATGTCTGTCAGTCTGAAAAAGTTTAAAAAGGGTACCCGATTCCGAGGTTAAAAACAATATCGTTAAACTGAAGGTAATCAAACCGCCAGCGTTCGTTTTCGGGATAAGCAGGGTCTCTCACGGGAACGGCTAAGTCGAGGCGGAAAATAAAATAATTGAAATCAAAACGGAATCCCAACCCCATGTCAAATGCCAGTTGTTTATAAAATTTGTTCCATAAAAAATTCCCGTCAGGATAGGTTTCAGACTTTTTCAGTGTCCAGATGTTGCCGATATCCGTAAAAACCGCCCCTTTGAAAAAGCTGTAAATGGGGAAACGGTATTCCAGGTTGGTTTCCAGTTGTATTTCACCAATTCTTTCAAAGTCGCCTTTTCCCTGGAAGCCTCCGGGGCCAAGGGTTCTGAATTTCCAGCCCCGCATATCGTTTGCCCCTCCGGCATAATATCCTTTTTCAAAAGTGATCTCTGAAGAATTCAGGTAAGGAACAGCGAGTCCCAGTAAAAACCTGAAAACCAAACTACTGGTCTTGTTTGCAAAATAGTCGTAATGCCTGTAATCAAAGGTCGCTTTCATAAATTGCGTGTACCGTACACCCAAAAATTTGTAATACCCTTCTTCCGTTTTCGGGCTTTTGAACATGGAATTTAATCCGTAAAGCAGGTTGCCCGAAGATTCGAAGTCAAGCCGGAAATAGTTGAAATGTTGCAGGAATTTCATACTCTGGTTGTTATAGATAAAACTATAATTCAAACCGAATGTCATGTGGTCGGAATATTGTTCCCTGATACGCGGATTGGTTTCATTTTGAAGGATGGAATCAAACAGGGGTGTAGGATTGATGTTCACGTAATTGATTACAATGGGGCTTACGATGTGGCTGATCTCTTTTTTTTGTTTCCAGGAATAGCTGATACTGAGGCTGGTGATGTTCTGTGAATAGTTGGGCCTGTTCTGGTAGCTGTATCCGAAACTTAAATTGGTAACGGGATTGTAATGCTGATTGAACCTTTCCAGCCTGCCCGGAAAAAGAAACCAGGGGAAGTAAATATTTCCGCTTATTCCGGCTTCAAAAGTGTTGAACAAAGTTGACCCTTTGGTTTCTCCCGGCAGGGCAGCAACGGTCTGTGCCTCAAAGCCTCCTTTCAGGTTGAGGGAAAACACCTCTCCCTTTTTGAAGATATCCCGGTTGGAATAAATGACGTTGCCGCGAATACCGAGATCACCGCTGGAGTTTGTGCCGACCGCTTCCAGTTGCAACGAGTTCACTTTCCCCGTTTGCATCTGTAACCTGGTGTTCAGATAATAATGGTTTTCCCCGTTTTCTTTTCCCGCTCCCGTCGTATCAAAACTGATGTTTGCCGTTCTGATGATACTGTAATTAAACAGGTGCCGGTAAGTCATCTGGACAGAAGAAGCCGAGTAGGGTTGCCCCGGCTTTATTTTTATGGCCGAATTGAAAGCTTTGGGTTTGAGGCGCTTTTTTTTATCCAGCAAAAAGAGGTAAGAATAATTTTTACGGTCATCCCAAAACCGGATGTTGTGCACGACGGTATCGTATTTCACGGTGTCGCCGGGCTTGAAATCAGGGATCACCTCAACCTGTTTGATAAAATAACGTTTGTGGTTGATTTCTTTAAACTCTCCGGGTTTCCCTTCCACAGGCGCCCTGATGTTGTTGATCTTGAGCGCTACCGTCATTGTGTGATTCGTAAAACTGCTGTCCACCACAAACTGGATGTAGTTCCTGTTAAAAAAGTAGTAACCGACATCCCTTAGATCGGCAGTGATGCGGTCGCGTTCATCATCAAAAGTGTAAGCATTATAGATATCGCCTTTTTTGATAAGGGTAGCATCCAGGTTTTTATAAAAGAAACTTCTGATCAGTGTATCGGGAATATCATAAGTGATTTTTGAAATTCGGTAAGGAATGGCCGGCTCGACGGTATAGTTAATCCTTACTTTTTTATTGATATACTTAACATCAAAGTCCACTTTTGAGTTAAAAAAACCTACGTTGTCAAGGTATTTTTTCAATTTTCTCGAAATCCTGACTGCATCGTCTTCGTCATAGATCACAGGATATTCCCCGAAATTCTTGTTCCGCCACCGGTTGAATTTGGTATCTTTTTGCTGGGCTTTGTAATAAGCATAAAGTTTAAAATAAATACCGAGAAATGACTGGTTTGGTTTGGGTTTGAAAAAAGAACGCAGGTCGGAAACATCAATTTCACCGGGGTTGTTCTCTACCTTCACGTTGTATTTACGGATCAGGTATTCGTCTTTTCCGAGATACTTTTTTACTGAGCAACTTTGCAAGAGGCTGAAAGCCACAATGATTAAAACGCCTATTTTGAAATTCCTGCCGGTCAATTCCCGTAATTTGGTTCCTGCAAAATTAAGAAAAGAGCAATAGGAAAATCCGAAACGGTCAGCGATATTAACCGGTTGATTTTGACGGCCCGGACATTTTAAGATTTGACAAATACCATTTAATAGCTTAACTTTGGAAAGTCTATTAAAAAAAGAAATTCAAAAAATTACTCAACTATGGATAAAAAAATACATTTTTTGTTTGTCGTTTTATTTATGCTATTCGGATCAGCTACGGTAATTGCCCAATGTACACCGGGTGATTCGATCAGTTGTCCCGACCCGGAAGGAAACGGGCAGATTTGTCCCGACACATTGGAGCCGGTCTATATAAACGTTCCCTACGATCAGGAAATTACTTTTATGGCTCCCGAGGAAATTGATACGTTAGGAATTACCGCCCAGATCCACCATGTTACACTGGTTTCCATCGAAGGCTTTCCCGAAGGACTGGACTGGCAGACCAACGCGGAAAACAACGAATTTACGGCCGGCATTTATTACTGCATCTTGTTTTCAGGTACAACCAACGGGCCTCCCGGCACCTATCCGTTGAAAATCGTGGTGGATGTTTATGGCATTGTCCTTGGCAATGTGGTGAAACTCATGACGACCGAAGACTCGACCTCCCTGTCATTGGAGGTAAAATGGGATCCGAATACCATCTCGGAATATTCGGGTTTTCTGAAAAAAATGTGGCCCAATCCTTTCAGCGACAACCTTTACATCGAACTGACCGAACCCATCGAAAGTTCCGTTCTGTTGCAGGTCTATAATCTGCTGGGGAGGAAAGTTTACGAGAAAACATTTACCGCCGGTAACCGGGACATGAAATTACGCTTCAGGGGCAGCTTTTTGCCGGATGGCATATATTTTATCCGCCTGAAATATAACGGTCATCAATACACCGGAATGGTATATAAACAGGATTGATCTCAAAAATAAATTATCTGACAGAAGGGATGTTGAGACAAGCGGTTGTACTCTTTATTGTGTTTTTGTCCCTATCCGGGCATCTTACCGGACAAAATGCCGTGATCGAAGGTCTTGTTTCCGATTCGGCCACCAAAGAACCGTTGCCGGGCGTGAATGTGATACTGGACAAAACCACCGGAGTATCAACAGATGACCAGGGAAAATACCGGATTGAACTTGTACCGGGTACCCATGAACTGGTGTTTTCTTTCATCGGTTATCAATCCTTTCAAAAAACCGTTACCGTCACCAAAAACCAGGAAGTCAGCCTGAATGTCTTGTTGAAAAGCAAAGCCGTTGATCTGGATGTTGCCGTTATTACGGCCGGGAAATTTGAACAACGGTTGTCCGACATTACCGTTTCGATGAGCGTGATGAAGCCTGCCTTTATCGAAAACATCAACACCATCAAGCTGGATCGTACGCTTAACTACCTGCCGGGGCTGGATATACTTGACGGACAGGCATCCATCAGGGGCGGGGGAGGATACAGTTATGGCGCCGGCAGCCGGGTGTCGGTACTGATTGACGGCTTGCCCATCCTGACGGCTTCGGAAGGTGAAGTGAAATGGAATTATCTTCCCGTGGAGAACATTGCCCAGGTGGAAGTGTTGAAAGGTGCCTCATCCGCGCTGTACGGTTCCTCTGCACTGAACGGGATCATCAACATCCGGACGGCATACCCCGGACTGGAACCGGAGACAAAGATCACGGTTTATTCGGGCTTCACCATGAAACCCAAACGGCGGGAGATGGCATGGTGGTGGGACAACCTGCCCGTTACCGCCGGGGCCAGCTTTCTGTACATGCAACAGTTTGGCAGTGTTGACATTGTGGCCGGCGGCAACGGATACATCAATCAGGGATACCGCACCGACAATTTTGACGAACAGGCAAGGATCAACCTGAAGTTCCGCCATCGCCCGAAAAATGTGAAAGGCCTTTCTTACGGGGCCAATACAAATATGCAATGGCAGCACCGTTCCGATTTCTTTATCTGGATGGATGCCGATTCGGGCGCTTTTATACAAAACCCCGCTTCGGTTTCGGCCAACTCGGGTATCCGGTTCAATATTGACCCGTGGGTGACTTATTTTCACGGTAACAACAACAGGCACAGTCTGAAGACAAGATTTTACCGTGTGACCAACGGGTTCAAAGATTCGCCTGATAAAGACAATGCCTCCGATCTGTTTTACGGAGAATATCAGTATCAGAAAAAGTTCCGTAACCGGTTGATGCTTACGGCAGGTGTTGCGGAACAGTACGGAACGGCTAATGCGGAATTGTACGGTAACCACTTCAGCAACACTTTTTCGTTATACGGGCAATTAGACTATACTTTTTTCGGGAAACTCTCCACCACACTCGGCCTGCGTTGGGAGCAATATTCGCTGGACAATGCCCAAAAGGAGTCATCGCCGGTCATCCGGGCGGGCGTGAATTACCAGGTTGCCCGGTCCACCTTCATCAGGGCATCTTTCGGGCAGGGGTATCGCTATCCTTCCATTGCCGAAAAATATACAGCCACCAGCCTGGGGAACCTGAACATTTTTCCGAATCCTGACCTGGCCTCCGAAAAAGGATGGAGTGCGGAGGTCGGGGCCAGGCAGGGATTCCGGATCAGCGACTGGTACGGCTTTTTCGACATGGCCTTGTTCCGGATGGAATACGAAAACATGATCGAATTTACTTTCGGGGTTTATAAGCCCGATTCGGTGGATGTTCCTACGCTGGACGATGTCGGCTTCAAGTCGCTGAATGTGGGCAAAGCACGGATCACGGGAATAGAAATTGACCTGACAGGTAACGGACGCATCGGAAATGTCCCTTTGAAACTGTTCATGGGATATACTTATATGAATCCGCAGGATTTGTCGGCTGACACGGTTTCCATTTTAAAATATCGTTATAAGCATTCGTTTAAAGGTGATGTGGAGTTCAATTTCAAACGTTTCTCCACGGGCATCAGTTTTATTTACCAGAGTTTTATGGAGCGCATTGACAAGGCGTTTGAAGAGAAGATACTGGGGATTGAAATATTTCCGGGATTGAAAGAATACCGCGAAAAAAACAATACGGGAGCGGTGGTATTCGATCTGCGGGCTTCCTATCTTTTTACGCCGGCTACAAGGGTTTCGCTGATCGCAAAAAACATTTTCAACAAAGAGTATATGGGCCGGCCGGGCGATATACAACCACCGAGAAGCATCACCCTGCAGGTGCTGGTGGATTTTTAAGTCCTTGATTTTCTCAATTGATTTTTGTATTTTAGGCACAAATGAAAACCGGAATCTTTCCATACGTGATTGTTTTGTTTTTGGCGATAAATTCATCATTGGGATTGTCCGGCCAAACCGATACTTTTGAAATGGAACGAAAACACATGGTCAACACACAGATCAGGGCGAGAGGCATAACCTATCAGCCTACGCTTGATGCCATGCTCAAAGTCCCGAGGCATCTTTTTATCCCCGATTACCTGATAAACCAGGCTTACCGCGACGGCCCGCTGCCCATCGGTTACGGGCAGACCATTTCGCAACCTTACATTGTGGCTTACATGACTTCCGTATTGAAACCCGAAAAATCCGATAAAGTCCTCGAGATCGGAACGGGATCGGGATACCAGGCGGCGGTGCTGGCCGAAATAGTTGACAGCGTGTTCACCGTGGAAATTGTCCCGGAACTGGCAGTACGTGCAGAAAAGATACTCAAGCAACTGGGATATGAAAACGTTTGGGTGAAAAGCGGCGACGGTTACTTCGGATGGGAAGAGCATGCCCCTTATGATAAGATCATCGTAACGGCAGCCCCGGAAGAAATACCGCAACCGTTGATAGACCAGTTGAAAGAAGGCGGAAAAATGATCATTCCCGTTGGCGGGGAATACAGTTACCAGTACCTGATTCTGGTGGAAAAGAAAAAAGGCAAAGCGTTTAAAAAAACCATGTTGCCTGTGCGGTTTGTGCCGTTTACCCGGCAAAAAGGCGAATAACAAAAAGGCGAAAAAAAATTCCAGAGAAAAAATTTCCTGTAGTGTTAGGAGTATTAAAATATACAATTATATTTGCAGCCGCTTTTAAAGCAAGGGAGTTTAGCTCAGCTGGTTCAGAGCATCCCGATTACAAAGGTCGGGAGGGTCATTGGCCAAACAAAAAAAGAGCAGGGAGTTTAGCTCAGTTGGTTCAGAGCATCTGCCTTACAAGCAGAGGGTCATAGGTTCGAATCCTATAACTCCCACGAAAAGCCACCGGAAGGTGGCTTTTTTTATCTCAAATCCATGAAATATTATTTATACATAATTTATTCCCCATTTTTGGACAGATACTATGTTGGCCACACATCCGATCTTGAAGGCCGATTAAGAAGGCATAACACTCATCATGGTGGCTATACGGGCAAGGCGAATGACTGGAAATTGGT
>JAADID010000296.1 GCA_013151505.1 Chlorobiota bacterium
TTCGTCGGCGGCTATCTGAAGGGTGTTCAGGCACATGATCAGGCTGTCCACAGGATCTTCCTCCCTGCAAAGATTGAGGATAAAAATTTGCTTTTGCCCGATAATCAGTTGAAATGCCGCACTGTCAGTGATGTTGCGATCAGCTGCCAGGTTAACTGTTAACCCGGCAAATGTGCCTTCGGGGGTATCTCCGTCTGCTTGTACCTGAAAGACAGCCTGTATGGTATCGCCTGCCATAAGATCACCCACATTGACCTGGTCTGTTAAAACAGATAAATATTCAATGTTTGTCGTTAATCCGGCTACCACGTTAAAAGCGCCGGATGAACCGGAGTTCGTGAGGTCCAAAACCAGGTTTGCCGTTTCACCGGGATCAAGCTTATTGTTGTTGTTCCCGTTGGAATCATCAATTGTAAAACCGGTATATTCCAGAACCGGGGCATGCGCAGTCAGCGAAAAACCGGATTGCCAGACTGTGGAATCAGCAAGATCCGTCGCCGTAACGGTAAATTCAATCTCATAATTATCAGGAACGGAATCCGCCACTTCAAACCTGAAAGCATTTTTTACGGTAACCGTATCTCCCACAGCGATGCTGTCGTAAGAAGCTTCCGCAGTCAAAAAGTTAATATAAGGACTTGTCGTGGAAATATCGGCAACCACATCCTGAGCGTCTTTCACTCCCGTATTCGTCAGGCCAACAGTAAGAAAAATATCCTCACCGTAATCTATCCGTCCGTCGGCATTTCCAAGCGAATCATTTATCTCGCTGCCGGCATACACGATAAAAGCAGTTTGCAGGGTGACAAATTCGACAGTGGAAATATAAGGCCTGTAATTAAAAGCGGTAACCACAAGGTCAGCCGTACTGTCCACCTCCGGCGGGTCAAAAGTAATGGTGGCGCTGCCGTCTTCAACAATTGCCGTTCCCAGTATCTCGCCGTTCATAGATAACACGGCCAGTCCGCCTTCTGCATCACAGGTCAAAGTGACAGATGAGCTGTCGGCAGACAAGGTGTCGGGATGTGAAACAGTCATATCAGCGGGTATAGCCGTCCGTATCACGAGTGAAGGGTCACCGAATATGGTCCAGGTATCCGTCATTTCCCATCCCTGGCTACCATAAACATCGTTCATTTCCATGCATCCGTTCATCGAAATGCCGCCGAAGGTTCTTTTTATGTTGTCTTCGTAAGCTTCGGTGAGTATGTCGTTCATGGCATCCTGCCCTCTCATGGGCGGGTTCCAGCTCTGGTTGATGGTTGACATCAGGGTAGCCATGGCACCCGCCGGGTCACCGTTATTGTCGGTTGCCCTGAGCCAGGCTTCGGCAAAACAAGTAGTATTAACAAAGTTTCCGTTTACGCAGGCCACCGAAAAAATAAAGGGAAGCTTACCTGTATTGGTCAGATTATTGACATTGTTATTGTTAAAACCGGAAGTTACCCAGGAAGTGGTTCCCCCGTGTCCGCAATAATTAATGATCGTTGCGCCGGTATCCACGGCTGCACCCACCATTGCAGGAGTCGGGTTTCCGTTGGCATCTTCCCCGCCCTGGGAACCGTCAAAAAATTCATACGCATAATTATAAGTGTAGGGTATCAGCTTATTGTTTCCAATGTTGCGAATATGCTGATAATCATATTCCCCCTGATCACCGGGGCCCTGATCCGAGCCAATTCCGATGGCTTTGGTGTACCATGCCGTATCGGTGACGGGATCGGTTTCATAATCAAGTGTGCGTTGTACCATGGTGCTGACCTGATCTTCTGTTTCGGCTGAAAACCTGCCCACAAAAAGATCGGGATAATGGTCATCACCAACACAATAAGAATAATCCACATCCGAATCGTTTCCGCCGTTGGTACTGGACGGTACCTGGGGAGCATCTCCCACAAGAAGCACATAAGCCAGGTCGTTTACATTAAACGCATTTTTAATAAACTGCTTAATCTCTGATGATCCGCCAATGTCAGCAACGTCAACAACCGAACAGGGTGTTCCTTTTTTAATCTTCCAGTCAGCCAGCGGCTGAATTTCATCCATAAAATCGCCATAGGAAATAATGAGCATGGTTCCTTCCTCATCAACAGGGGTGTAACGTTCGCCTCCTGCGGTGTAGTTCAGAAAGTGACTTTCATAGATTTCCCTGAACTGGCTGTTCACGCCGGTTAACGGTTTTTCCCGTTGCAGGACGTTGACCGTTGACCTGCCGTTTTCCGAAACTTTTACCGTAATATCGTAATAAACCCTCAAAACACGGGTTACCGGATTGTACTGAAAAGGCTGAATTTTCAGCGCCAGTCCCCTGTAATCCCTGATAATGTAAGGATTACTCAATAAGGCTGTTTTGCCCGGATAAAAAGCATCCGTATCATATTGTTTGCCAAACCTGTAAGGAACGGTAGCCGGATCAATATCCCGCGTAAGATTACCTTTTGAAGGAACAATCAAAACGTTATTGTACTCTTTGTAAGCTGAAGAAACCACTTCCACTTTCATCCCCGCTTCATCGGGAATGATCAGCGATGTGGCAAACAAAGGCAACTCGGGAGCGCCTTTTTTAAGCAAATATCCGGCATTAACGGCGCTGACCTGCCAGGCTTCACCTTCCGGGGTATTTACAACTGTTTTGTAAAATCCATCCAGTGTAAACCGTACGACTGAAGTGCTGATATTGGAACTGACCAGTTTATATTCAGGCGCCGACGGTTGTTTTGAATTGACCGAAACCCATTCACCGGCAAACAATCCGGTGACAAATACAGTCATTAAAACTGAAAAATAAAACTTTTTCATGATCATTAATTATTGGCAGCCGTCTTTTTTTAACGACAGAGAAAAAGGCGGTTGAATGTACTTTTTATCTACTTATCAGAACTTTTCTGATCTCCCGTTGATCTCCTTGTTTAATAAGAACAAAGAAAATCCCGGAAGGTTGCTTACTCAAATCCAGAACTTTTGAAAACTCGCGCGTTGATCCTGACAGGACTCCTTCATAAACCTTTTGGCCCTGATAGTTGAAGATACTCAGTGTTATTTTCTTTTGCTCCGTTGAATTGACAATAATTTTAAATTTACCGTTATTGGGATTAGGCAACACGGTAAATCCGAATTCTTCATTTTGCTCGCCGATTCCAACCGGATCGGTAATTATGACGTGCAACGAATCGGAATATACTCCTTCTCCGCAATCATTTGTCCCGGCAACTTTAATCCATGCTTCACCACCCCAGAAATCAATATTCCAGTTCACATGCCCGGTTGTTGATTCGCCTGTAATTGTGCCTGCTTCTTCAGGATACAGCGTCCAATGATATGTTTCCGCATTCTCGACACTGTCAATCGTATAATCTGATTCTGTTGTTTCTAACAGGCTGACAAAGTCAGGGCCGTCTGGTAATCCGGGTTGATCGGGAAGCGGGTCAAAAGTCAGCAACATGGTATCCGAAGCCGGGTTACCATCCACATCTATCAGATTCAGGCTCAAATAGACCTCGCCGTTTGAAATGTCCTCCTCCGAAGGATAATATTGTGGCCCAAATACATTTATATTGCTGAAAGTCCCTGTTCCGGAAGTTGCCCAGTAGATGGAATCATAATTGGTAGCCGAGCCGTCGCACTGGTAGTATTCGGCATTGGCACAAACATCCTCATCCGGCCCGGCATATACCGTTGTCACCATCATGGTCGGCAAGAGGATGTAATCTACCCAGGCACAGTCCGAACCGCCTGAGCTTGAATAGTCTTTTTTATAAACCCATTTGAATGTATGTACACCCGGGGTTACGGGATAAAAAACTTTTTTCCATCCCTGGGTTGTTCCCGACCATTTGTCTTTCAGCGAATTATCAATATAAAATTCAAGAAAGTCATAATCCGGCTCGGAAGATACCTTTTTGTAAAAGCTGATCGTATCGTTTGACATCACTTCGTATTTGATGTACAATTCCGAAGTCTGGTTATCGCCTATGGTTCCCGATTTGGCATCAAACACTCCTTCATAAGGATACAGGGTATTGATTACCCAGTTGCTGTTGCCTTCGAATTTCCAATCGAATTTATTGAAATTTCCTGTCTCCCAGTCTTCAAGCAAAAGCCCTATTTTCGGGAAATAAGATTTCATAACATTGTAACCGCCCGTTTCAAGGAAATACCGCATTTCTCCGAATATTCCTTCTGGTGCATCCTCCGAAACCTGTACTTCAAATTCGGGATAAGAAGCGCCCAACATACTAAGGACAGGGATAACGGTATCGCCGCTTAACACGGTGATAAAAGGATTATAAGCTTCGAGCGAAGCCGTCACATTGTATGCGATACAATGTCCCGTGTTGGTTGTTTTTATTTTAATTGTTGCCGTTTCACCGGGATCAAGTCTTCCGTTTCCGTCGCCGCCTACAACGGTCATCTCCAGGGGTGTAAGAACCGGAGCATTACCGATAATTGAAAAATCGCTGAGCCATGTCGAGTCGTTTTCATCGGTTACGGTAACATCGAAGTTTATTTCCGTCTGATCGGGAATGTTGTCGGCCAGGTATATTTCAAATCCGTTTTCAGGCGTTACCACTTCGCCTGACCGGATCGTGTCGTAATATTCTTCATCATCGAGCAGGGTAACAAAAGTGTTTGTTGTGGAGATATTCACATTCACACCATACGCATCATCGGTTCCATAATTTTCGATACCTACCGACAGAAAAACACTTTCATCAAATTCCGGATGACCATTGCCGTTACCGAGCGAATCATCATTGATGGCCAGGCTGCTGTAGATACAATAAGGCCCTTCGGGAGCAATAATTATAACATCTTCAAAATAAGGCTGATAGTTCTGTGCTGTAATGACAAGCTGGGCTGTTCCAGGTGTTGTCAACGGGTCAAATGTCAGGGTAGCATCGCCGTTGTCATCAGCCACGGCAACCGAAACATTTTCACCGTCAATATTCATGGCAATGTAAGCATGAGGTGCTGCAGAAATATCAAATGAGGTGCTGCCAACCAACAGCACATCATCATGGTCAACAGTCATTTCGTCGGGAAGGCCGTAATAGATCATCAGCGAGGGATCTCCCATCAGGTTATAAATGTCCCAATAGTACTGTTCTGCTGAAGAACCGCTTTCGG
Source organism: Chlorobiota bacterium (assembly GCA_013151505.1). GTDB lineage: Bacteria > Bacteroidota > Bacteroidia > Bacteroidales > F082 > JAADID01. Next base: position 5,128 of record JAADID010000296.1, read on the forward strand.
AAACGGCCAGGTTTCCTGCAAAGATATGCTGGTCCATGGTAACATACCAGTCGGTGAACGGCTCATCGTGATCGTGGAATGCCCTGTCGTAATTTCCGAGGGTCGTTTCATCGTAAGAAGGCGGGTCTTCACTGATCTGACCCACACCAACTCCAAAGTAATAATCTTCATCCCAGTAAGTGCTGTTGGATCCGCCGATATATCCCAGCGCTCCTTTGTTTTCGGCCCTGAGAAGTTCTTCGGCAAAACAGTTGCCGCCGAAAGTGCTTGTCAGACAACAGTTACCGATCAGCAAACCATATTTATCCTGGTTCTGCAAAGTGGAAATATCACTGATGGTAAATGAAGGATTTGCCCACCCGTCGGAGCTTCCGTGTGCCGTGTAATTGACAAAGGTAACCCCGTCGCTCACATTCTGGATGATATCGGCCGAATGACTTCCCGACTCCGGATACAGGTAAGTATAGGAAGTGATCCCATGGTCTTCGTTGAAATAATTTTCCGTTCCGTAATTGATCTGGCCGTTACCCCAGTCGTGGCCGTGGCTGGCGTCAACACCGGCGATCATAACCACTTTATCCAGGTATGTCGGATCGGGCATGGTGTATTCCTCATATTGCAACGATTTGTCAATATACGGTTGCAACTCGCTGGTGTTGTTTGCTGAAAACCTTCCGTAGTAAATTTCCGGAAAAACATCGCCGGTATATTCCACATAATTGCGGTCGGTAACACCGTTCCCGTTATCCCATGCCGGTATCTGGGCCACATCGCCGACAAACAAAACAAACGAGGGTGCAGGATCTTCATCCGTGGCATTGTCATATAATCCTTCAATATAATCCTTGATCTCCTGTTTTGTGCTTCCGATAACATCAGTATAGGCTTCGTCCACGATAAACCCTTTTTCTTTTTTCCAATCAATAAAATCCTGCAATTGTGATTCAAACATCCTGTCGGAAACAATGACATACTTCACCGGTGTTTTGGTGATGCTGTCACGTCCTGAAGAAGGTCCGTAATTCACAAGCCGCAAAAACAGGTTCCGGAAAAACGGTGAATAGGTTCTTTGCATTTCATATTCGGTCTTTCCGAGGTCGGCTCCTTCAAAAGTAATTTCAAATTTCAGGTTTTCGTAAACGCGGATAGTGTTTTTTACCGGGTTGTAATCCACAGGATGTATGTTGATGCGGGCGATACGTACACCACGCATAATACCCAGCACGTCAACCGTCACCAGTTCATTTTCCGACCAGGCATCGGTTTTGTAACGTGCTTCATTAAAAGCAAAATCCGGCAGAATACCGCTTTTGGGTTGTGGTGGCTGGGCCGGGATCAAATAATCTGAAATCCCGTAATCGGAAAGGTTGTATTCTTTGAGGTCATAACCGATAATCGTCACTTTGGCCGTTGCTCCGTAAGGGATTTCCATCAACTGCCTTCTGACCGGCAGATCGGGATTGCCGATAAACGTGCTTTTCGTGTATTTCGGGATGATCAATTTTAAAAACTTCCCTTTGGGGGTTTTAACGCCGGCTGTGTTTATCGAGCCGACATGGTTTTCCATGGTTATACCGGTGGGCGATTTGGAAATCAGCTGAAGATTTGCCCTGCCCTGATTGCTGGTTTGGATGTTCCCTGCAAAGATTTGCCCTGTAAGAAAAAGAACTACACAGATTGCAGTAAAAAAACGTAAATAATTCGACATTTTCATTATAAAATTTGAGTTCCTGCAAATATAAAGAATTGAAAAAGGTAATGGTTGTTTGATACGTTAAAATTGTAATTTAGATTCATTATTAATTTTTATACTAAAGGATTCACAATACAACCAAAACGTTGTTTTTGAAACACAAAGCGCCCTTTACTGCTTCAAAGAAATATCCTCATATTTCCGGGTAAGATAACGTACAGGATACCATGTGGCAAGGAAGCCGATGAAAATAACGGTGAAAAATACTTTGACAAAATCGGCAAAATACATTTTCACAGGATAGGCATTGATGATAAAATCTCCTGCGTTACTGCCCAGGCTGACAAGTCCGAAATGTTGTTGAAGCAGCAGAATGACAAGCCCGATCAAAAGTCCCGATATGCTACCCATAAGGCTGATCAGCATCCCTTCGGCGGTAAATATTTTCCTGATAAGGCTTTTACCGGCACCCATACTTTTCAGAACGGCGATATCTTTTAATTTTTCAACAATAAGTATGGACAGCGAACCGATGATGTTAAATGAAGCCAGGATAAGAATGAAAACAAGAATGATAAAGATGATGAGTTTCTCGGATTTCAGCACCTTGAACAGGGCTTCATTTTGCTGAAAACGGTTTTTTACAATATACTGCGACCCCAGTATTTTTTCGATTTTATTTTGAATATAGTCCGCATCGGCTCCCGGTTTCAGGAATACCTCTACAGATGTTACCTCATCCTTATAATCAAGCAGTTGCCTGGCAAACCTTAAAGGAACAATTACATATTTCTCGTCAAATTCCTGCTGCACCGAGAAAACTCCGGCAGGATGGATAACTTCATGATTGAACGCATTGCTGAAATCAAACGAGGAAGCGTTGCCCCGCCGCGGAACATATACGTTAAGTAATCTTTTATAATCACTCAGATCAATATCAAGGAACCATGCCACCCCTGCTCCCACGATGGCAAAATTTGAGTTCCCTTCCTGCAAAATCAGTATTCCGTCAATGATTACCGAGTCCAGTTTCGACACTTCGGGATAGTTTTTCGATACGCCTTTGATGCGGGCAATGTATTGTTTGTCGCCGTATTTAAACAGCGCGTCTTCTTCCACTACTCCCGCAACGGCTTTAACGCCTTCTAAGGTCAGGATATCCTGTTTTGGAAAAGCATTTTCGTGAAACGTCTTCCCTTTAACGGCAGTGATCCCGAAATCGGGATCAAAAGTATTGTAAAGCGAAGTAATCACACTCTCAAAACCGTTAAATACCGATAATACAATGATCAGTGCGGCAGTTCCCACGGCCTGGCCGATCACAGATATCAACGAAATGACATTGATCAGGTTGTGTGATTTTTTGGAGATCAGATAACGCCGGGCTATGAATAATGAAAGCTGCACGGTTGGGTTTTTAAATTATGGGTGCAAGGTACAAAGTTCGGAGGAAATGGAGAAAATAGAATATGTGAAAGGGTTAATGGGAATTGGTTGAATCGGTTGAAATGGTTGAATCGGTTGAATCGGTTGAATTGGTTGAATCGGTTGAATCGGTTGAATCGGTTGAATTGGTTGAATCGGGGAATCGGTTAATGGGAATTGGAAAACGGGTAATTGATTATCAGCACGGATATTTTGTTTAATTTTATGCTTGTGTTACGAAAGCTTTTCATATTAATATTCATCCTGACCAGTGCGTTTGCTGTTGCCCAAAAACAAGCCAACGTTTGGTACTTTGGAGAATACGCTGGATTAGATTTTAATACCGGGGAAGCGATTGCAATAGCTGGTATTTCTGTAAAATGCGATGCCAGTATATCTGATTCAGCAGGAAATTTCCTGTTTGCAACAAATGCGAGGACAATATGGAACAAGAACAAAATGATCATGCAAAATGGTGAAGATTTGATTGGAGGGGGGTGGCCGACACAGGCTGCTGTAATCGTTCAGAAACCCGGTTCAAATCATTTATATTATGTATTCACTATTAAAGGTTTTCAAAATCCCCCTGGCCTTTATTATTCTGTTGTTGACATGGAACTGGATGATGGGCTTGGCGCGGTTATTGAAAAAAATATCTCTTTGGATGCTGCCTGGGATGCAGTTGAAAAGCTTACCGCAGTAAAACACAGCAACGGAAAAGATATATGGATAATAACACGTAAATTTAATGAGGAATCTTATGCTTCATTTTTATTAACATCTTCTGGTATTAATACTAATGCGGTATTAAGTTATACTCCGCATCAACCGATAAATTTTTCACGAGGACAAATAAAGATTTCTTATAATAAAAAATACCTCATTGCTGCCTATAAAAATCAATGGTTACCAAACAATACAATATATAACCGTTTCCACATTAATCATTTTAATGCCTCCACAGGCGAAATAAATTTCATGTACACTATTTCATTTCCATATGGTTTAGATTCAGAGGATCCCCAATCTGTTGAATTCTCGCCTGATTCCAAGTGGGCCTACCTCTCAACATGGGCTTATACTGATAACGGGCTTAATGAAGAGCACCATATTTATCAATACGATATGAGCTTAATTGAAGATTCTACTCAATTTGTAAACTCTGTAATTATGATTAGTAATACCGGAGGTGCAGGATTACAGTTGGCCACCGATGGTAAAATCTATTGTTCTTCACCCAATCCTGTTAGAAGTAAGTTTTTAAATATTATTAATAAACCCTGGAAAAAAGGAGAAGACTGTGATTTTGAAGAAAATGCTGTTAATCTTGATTTTGATGGATGGGGACGATACACTACTGAATACATAATAAACATCCTCCTTGACTACCTCTACCGTTTCGAGTGGGATGGCCACTGCCAGAGCGAACCCTTTCAGTTTCAGTCCAACTTCCAGCCCGTT
>JAADID010000071.1 GCA_013151505.1 Chlorobiota bacterium
GATTTTTTTCAATTCTTAAGGGACGACTAATTAAAAGCGACAAATTATTGAAGTTACCTTCTTTAACGGTTGCGTCTGATACAAAAAAATCTTTCTACTTAGTCGTTCCTTAAGAATTGAAAAAAATCAGTGATATCAACAGTTTTCGGTTAAAAAAGGGTAAAAACTTTATATCAAAAAATGCAAGGTTTTTTCTAATTTAGTAGAAAAGCTTGCAAAAAGATGAAAGGAAAATCACCCGATCAGCACCAAAAGAACATGTTTTTACCCATTTTAAAAGAGATCATCAATCCCAAACATGAGTTGGTTATTATGGCCAATCAGATAGACTGGGTTTATTTTGAAAAGGAATTCAGTTCACACTATTCCCACACGGGCCAGCCAGGCGAACCCATTCGGAAGATGGTTGGGTTGCTTTTATTGAAAAGAATATTCAATTTATCAGATGAAGTTGTCGTTGAGAGGTGGGTACAAAACCCTTACTTTCAGTATTTCTGCGGCGAATCGGAGTTTCAGTGGGAATATCCTTGTGATCCGTCAGACCTTGTCCACTTCCGCCACCGGATAGGCAAAGAAGGAGTGGAAAAGATTTTTCAATTGTCAGTCGACACGCGCAAGGATGAGATTAAGACCAGAGATGTTCTTGTGGATACTACAGCACAGGAAAAGAACATCACCTATCCGACAGATGCTAAATTGTTGAAGAAGGTAATAAAGTCATGTAACAGGATAGCAGAAAAAGAAAACATAAAACAGCGGCAAACCTATAAGCGTACAGTCAAGAAACTGATGTATCATCAACGTTTCTCCCATCATCCCAAAAGGAAGAAGAAAGCCCGTGCGGCGCTACGTAGACTTCGGACAATTGCCGGTCGTTTGGTTCGGGAACTGGAACGGGAGTTAAATGCAGCGGCATTGAAACATTATGCTGAAGAGCTCAATAATTTTAAAAAAGTCATTAACCAGAGGCGGGAAGACAAGGACAAAATTTATTCGTTGCACGAGCCGGGCGTTGCCTGTATTGCCAAAGGGAAAGCACATAAGAAATTTGAGTTTGGTTCAAAAGTATCCTTTGCTGTGGTTCCCGGGGTAAATATCATTGTCGGTGTTCAGAACTTTCGGGGCAATCCCCATGATACAAAAACACTTGAACCGACACTCAAGCATGTGGAAAAGGTCTGTGGCAAAAAATTCAAGAATGCGATAGTAGACAGAGGTTACAGAGGCAAGAAAGAAGTAAATGGGGTAACGATTGTTTCGCCAAAACCACCAAATTCAAAACAGCCTTATAGCAAGGCAACTATGCGTAAAAAATGTCGAAAACGGGCAGGTATTGAACCTGTGATTGGTCATGTCAAGCATGATTGCAGGATGCAAAGAAATTATCTGAAAGGAGACATTGGTGATGATATTAATGCGCTACTGGCAGCAGCAGGTTACAATTTCAGGGGATTACTAAAGAAAATCAAAGAAGAGATTCTTTGGCCTTTATTTTTATTGGAAAAATATTTCATCAAATACGATTTGAAAACCGTTATTATTGAAAATTATTAGTTCTTAAGGGACGACTAGATAGCATTAAACCGAGAACAATCAGGATAACCGATGTCGTTTTTAACCCTTTCATTTTATGATTAATTTTTTACAATACCTTTCAGAACCGGTTGAAAACCAGATAAAATAAATCCCCGGACGTAATAAGCTGCAATCGTAAAAAGTGTTGTTTTTATTAAGGATACGAGAATCGAGCAATTCACCACTGGTGTTGTAAATTTTCATTTCGGGATTTTTCAGCGAGCCGTATTCTATGACGAAAGATTTATTTGCCGGATTCGGATAAATTTTAATTTCATTTTTCCGGTACATCTCCGAAACGGATGAAACCAAAGTATCCGGCGTCCCGCAGCCGATACCGTTTTTTTTGTAATAAAACAGCTTATTATAAAACCCTTGAAATTCAGCAGGATTATTATAATAATCTTCTACCAGTCCCAACCCTTTTCCAAAGCTTTTGCTGTAATATGCCGGTTCAAATGAACCGATAACGTAATAATATCCGTTTATTAGTGAGTCACAGTAATCTTCCGATATAAAGTTAATCGTATCATATTCAATCATGCTTGTGTCATACGAAGGCCAATATTTATAGTAAGTGATACACGAGTCAAGATCGGTATAGGAAACGGTATCTGTTTCGGTCCAGAAATGATAGAATGATTCATTATTTTCAACATAAACATAATAAGAATCATGGAACCGAACGTAAAATACCGTATTGCTGTCGGGTGAGTAATACTTATTTATAATGGTGATCCTGTCGGCATTTGGCGGTTGCGTATCTGCATAACCGGAGGTCTGAAATTCATCTCCTATTTCAAAGTCGAAAACTTTTCCGATTGTCATTAAATCCTGGGCTGTAATTGTTAAGGAGAGTATAAAAACAAAAACAACCGAAAGTAATTTTTTCATTGTTCTTCTTCTTTTATTTGTTAAACCATTTTCCCTTCAATCTTAATCCATTACCAGAAACTCCGGGCTTTTCCGGTGCCTGGTGCCTTGTTCGTATGCATAAGCAATTTCGAGCAGTACCGGCTCGCTCCATGCCCTTCCGAAGAACGATATCCCGACGGGCAGGTCATCCACAAAGCCCATGGGCACCGTTATGTTGGGATATCCGGCCATGGCGGCAGGGGAGGAGCTCCCCAGGTGATAACAGTCGCCGTTGATCAGGTCGGTCTTCCAGGCGGGAGCGCCCGTAGGCGCAATGATCGCATCCAGGCTGTATTGATCCATCACCCGGTCAATCCCTTCCTCGCGGCTGCCCCTGAGCATTTTTGTCAAGGCCTCCCGGTATTCTTTCGAATTCAGGTCACCCTTTTCCTGCGCCATGATGAGGTAGTTCTGGTCGAAATACTTCAATTCAACCGAATCCCTGCGATTGAAAGCAATAAGATCTTCAACGCTTTTAACGGGCGCCTTATCGCCGAGGGAATTGAAATATTTGTTCAGCCCGTCTTTGTATTCATACAGCATGATCTCGAAAGAATAATTGCTGACTTTGTCGTTATAAATCTTTTCCACATCAATGATTTCAGCACCCTGACTTTTCATGAAAGCCACGGCCCGGTTCATCAGTGTATCCACCTTGTAATTTTTTCCCAGCGGGACTTTATACAGCCCGATGCGCTTGCCTTTCAGTCCGTCCTTTTTGAGGAATACGGTGTAGTCCGTGTAAGATTTCCCCTGGCTTTCCAGTGTTTTCTTATCCGTTGAATCCACGCCGGTCAGTGCGCCAAGGAGGATGGCGGCATCACGCAGATTACGTGCCATCGGTCCCGGTGTATCCTGGGTAAAAGAAATGGGGATGATCCCCGAGCGGCTGATCAGTCCCACGGTCGGTTTTATGCCTGCGATGCCGTTGGCGTGGGAAGGACAGACGATGGAACCGTTGGTTTCGGTGCCGATGGCAAGCATGGTCAGGTTGGCTGATACGGCTACCGCCGAACCCGAGCTTGAACCACAGGGATTACGGTCCAGGACATAAGGGTTTTTGGTTTGCCCGCCGACACCGCTCCAGCCGCTTGTTGACATTTCACCCCTGAAATTGGCCCATTCGCTCAAATTGGCTTTTCCCAGGATGACCGCTCCGGCTTCTCTTAATTTCATTGCGACATAGCTGTCTTTCAGGGGAAAAGAATTCATCAGCGCCCTGGAACCGGCGGTTGTCGGCATTTTATCATGCGTATCTATGTTGTCTTTCAGCAAAACGGGAATGCCATGGAGCGGGCCTCTTGATTTGCCCTCGCTCAATTCCCTGTCCATCTCTTCTGCAATCCGGATGGCGTCAGGGTTAACCACAATGACGGAGTTCACCGCCGGCCCGTTTTTGTCAATCGCTTCAATCCTGTCAATATAGGCCTGAACCACCTCTTTAACGGTGAAAGAGCCGTCTTTATATCCTTTCTGCAATCCGGCGATGTCCTGCTCAAGGAATCTGAAATTATCAGAAGTGGCAGTTTTCTGTTTCTCTGGCGGGGTCTGACAGGAAAACGCTGTGAGGAGAAAAACAAAGATCAGAAAATCAAATTTCAATAATTTTTTAATTTTTGTGTTCAACTGATTTTTCATGGATGTTTTTTTATATGGTTATTGATTTTCTTTGTTTTTCGGAACAGTTTTCAATAATTCTTTTAGACAGGTTATTCTGAAGCAAAATCCCGGTACCTGCTGTTTATATTCGCGATAATCATCCCCGAATTTACGGATGGCTTCGGGTTCTTCCAGTACTTTTATCATGATTAGCATAAACAGGATTTCAATGGGAGCGATAATAAGTATAAACGACGGTGATCCCGCTAGAAATGCAACGGACAACGGAAACAGCATCAACCCGAGATGCATGGGATGTCTCATATACTGATAGACGCCTTCTCTGACAAGGACATTGGTTTCCAATCTTTTCAATTTACCTTTTCTGCCATATCTGGCAAGGGTTCTCCCGGTGTTTTTACTTATTGTGATAACTAAAAATAAAAGGAAGATACCGACAGCAGAGCAAATAATGTGGAAAAGAACATTTTCATGAATATTTTCAAATAAAATATCATCAATATAGTATCCACCTGCAATGCCCCCGAAAATCAGGATGAGCCAAATAATTAAGCGGAGAATCATGATTTTTTCCTGTTACTTGTTTTTCTGTAAACGGCAGTTTACTGAAAAACCAATGTCACTGGTTAATTTCGAGTAAAAATAAGCCTTTTTCGCGGAAGTTCAAAAAATCACGGGTAATGCGAATCTCGTTATCAACGCATACGATAACCCTGCACTCCGTTTTTGGTTGCTGCGTTAACTGGCAACGGAAAGTATTTCAATTACAGCCCCGATCCCACATATCACTCATTGCTTATTCCACTTTTTGAATACCCGGAACAACCCACGTCCCGTCCAGAACGCTTTCTTTGGGCCAGTACAATCTTAATGTCAGGTTGGTTAAACCTTCCTGTGTTGACGGCAACCAGTTGGACGTTTTATCTCCGCCGGGGTCCGTATTTTGAATGTAAATATCCAGTGAGCCGTCTTTATTATAATGAAGATCATCCCGGTCTCCCAGTGCATACCTGTTGATGGGGTTTTTTATTAAAAAGTCTTTGCTGTTATAAGCAGTTAGCGACCAGAATGCATTTACGGGAGGTATTTCGTCTTTGTCGAAATGCAGGACATATTTATTTTTACCCTCAATAGGATTTCCCTCGCTATCCATTGAAGTAGTCGGATAAACGGCATCTGCCGGCAGGTTGGCTCCGAGCCCGATAAACGCAATAAAAGACCTGAAATCATAATTTGTACCATAATTACCCATGCCTTTCCTGGCAAACATCCAGTTGTTTACTGCCGGCACGCCGGCATTCATTTTCCCGGTGGCCTTGGCAATCCAGATTTGATGTTCCTGCCCGGGAATGGCATTTAATTTTTTTCTTAACTCCGGAGAAAAATTTTCAAGTGTGAATTTCTGCCCGGGAACGAGGCCTATTGCTTTCATTTCATTTACCAAAGGCGCATCCGCTGCTGCAGGTGGGTTATCTACCATCAACCGGGCAAGCTTGTTAAAGTATTCTTCGACGGATAACGCTCTGGTGTCATCCACCGGTACGATCTTATTATACTCTTCATTTACCTTTCCCGGTGGGGCTTCATATTCTTTTCCGTATTTATTTAAAGGGACCACGCTCATCCCGTCCTGAAAAGCTGCAACAACCGTCGCACCGTCTTTTACGCTGTTTACCTGGGTTCTGCCGATCATCCATACCGTATTCGTGGGCGCCTTGATCTGTGTCATTCCTTCGGGTACTTTTCCTTGCCAGAAGGGCCCTGTTATCAGGAAAGTATGTGCACCGGTACCTGTTGTTCGCGTTCCCGGAACGGAAAAGACATTGGAGTAAGCATCATAAAGGGGTAAGAGGTAATACCTGTCGGTTGCAGGAACACTTAACACGACCGGCCCGGCTTTCAGGTCGAACCATGCATTTGAATAATAAGTATCCACATTGGGTTTTACAACCGCCGTAAATTTATCATTCGGAAATTCTCTGAAATGACCGAGCTGGTTAACCGGCGCATAAACCGATGTCGGCTTTTCCACATTTGTGGAGATTTTTTCGGTATAATCCATTAAGATCATCGGGTAACCGAAAACATAAGCTTTTTTGGCAATTTCAATGGCCGTATTGTCGGATAGCATGTTTTTGTCAGATGTTTCTTTTTTATTGGAAATCCCACATGCTGTGATGATAAACGCCAATAAAACCATACTGCTCATTGTGATTTTTTTCATTTTTAAATCCTTTCGTTAGACTGCAAATTAACAACAGATATTCAGGGGAAATTAGACAACCCTGTACAATGAAAGCATCGGGATAAAGGGGCGGGCGGGACAGATAACAAATGAGGTTGAAAAAGTTATTTTTTCAAGAATTTTCCCTGCATTTTGGCGTATAAGCCTGATGAAACAAATTTCAGGATGGAATTCATAATATCTTCTGCGAGCTGTTGCATTTTTACTGCCGAAAGATCCTCGGGGTCCAGCCTCGAGTACCATGTCTCCCCAACGGTTAACCACAAATTATAGGTGTCCTCATCATTGTGGTGCAGGCCGAATTGTTCGGAAAACAATTTAAGGACAAATGCTTTGGCATGACTGCTGTAAATCTTTAAAAATAAATAATTAAAAGCCGGATTAATCCGGTTCAGGAATAACTGCCTGTTGAACTGCAAAGGCAAAGGATATTGTTCCATCAATAAATAGAGGTCGGGAAAAAGCTTTCTGCAAACCGGTGCTCCGGAGGCGCTGAATTGCAGGCTGATCTGCCAGTGCCTTTCAAGCAGCTCTTCAATAAAAACATCAATATCCCCGAAAAAATGGTAAAAAGAAGCACGTGGCGAACCAATCTCTTTGCTGATCTTGTTGATGCTGATATTCTTCGGGCCGTAAAAAGCAAAATGCTCATATCCTTTTTCAATCCATAGCTGCTTTGTTCTGTTCGATAGCGACATGTTTACTGCTTATTCCTCAAAAATAAGGATTTCCGGGTAACAGACATTACTTTGCAGATATTGAAAATCTTAACATTTTAGCAGGCGGCGGTTCTGCCTGCCACAAGGCCTGTCGGGGAGTCTTTTATCAGTTGAGGGGTTGTTTTTTGCGGTCGAAATAATTAACAATGTATCCGGATATTTTATCAGCGATCAAATTGTAACCCAATTCATTGAAATGGCAGCATTTGTCGTTGTAAACCGTCCTTGTTTCATTTTTAAACATTAAAGTCAGGTCATCGAAATTGATTCCCTGCCCGGTTAAAAGTTTTCCGTTTTTCACAAGAAAAGGATATCCTTTTTGAACGGCTGTTTTATATGAAAACGGCCCCTGTTCGAATGCGACCTGCAATTCCTCTTTTGTAAGTTTTTTTGAATTTTTATAGTATTGATTGGGCTGTAAAAAATGGAAATAGGCAAACCCTTCTGATTTCCCGATGTCATTGATAAGTGTTGAGGCTCTTCTCCATAATTCCGCTTGTTTAGCAAAAAACCGGGTGGTATCGGTAACCGTCTCTGCAGGGCCTGTTGACTGAAAATCCGACTCACTGTGGCTGATTGCCTGCCTTAATTTCTCCTCTGTCTGAACAAGGGCCAACTTCTTATTGTTGTTCAGAATACCCCACAGAAACAACCCGAAATTGCTGTAATAAAAGTGATTTTTAATAAAAAGACCGGCGAGTTTTGACTCTTCATCCTTTAAGGCCAGTTGCTTTGATAGTTGTAACTGAACCTTTGTGTTCAGCCTTTTTCTCGAATAAATATTCCAATGCCTTGGATAACTCGGGTAAACATGAAATGGCAAATTATCGCTGTACGGCAATACAATCTCATTGAACCCATCGAGGTTAATTACGATGTCATAATGAGCGCCGAGAGAGAGGAAATAATTCAATGCCAACAACTGCTGCGGCTGTTTGAAACCTCCTAACGCAAACACAATGACCTTAAATTCTTTCTTCCTGAAGGCCTTCGATTTTTTCAGTTTTGCGATCAGTCTGTTCATAGATGAATGGTAAAGTCCCAAAGCGACAGACCCGCCCATTAAACAGATATTCACCGTATCATGTGATTTCCCGGTTAGCGGGTCAGGGCCGGGGAACCCAAACCTGTTATAACCATTGCCCGGAATACTTACAAAACCCAGGTAAGGATGAAGTATATGGTCACCCAAATATTCATTATTCTGATTTACGCCTTTATTTTCTTCCTTTTCTTCCGGTTTCACCTTTTGTCGGCGGAACAATTCCGATTTCAATTTACTTCTTGAGAACGAGTGGCCATACAAAACGGGAGAGATGATAAATGGGGACAATTCAATGGTAACACCTGTGATTATCAGGATCAACAACCAATACTTAACCTGCTTCATAGGGTTCCATTTTATTTTAAAAGACCAGAAGGTGAACGTATTTAAAAACAAAACAAATATATTGAATTATAACCGCATACCGGGGTCCCTCTTCAGAAATCTTTTCTGTTTTATACCAATTGTATTTTAAAATGCGCCACAGTGCATTTTAAAATTTATCCCGAATATTCGGGAGTAAATGCCGGTGCTAAATCAAAGTGCTTTTGGGAATGAAATGAACCAAAAGCGCATTTTGATTTGCAATCGGTATTACTGATCCTGTTATTTGCATTCATGCATCGGCAGGCAGGATTATTTAGAAATTATTACCAACAGCGGAACGATAGAGTTCCTTTGGGGAGCCGTTGTGGTTTCAGTGAGATGTAATTACGTATAATTGGAAGGTAATCGTGTGTGGATTAAATTAATTTTAAAAATAAGGATATCCGGTAAATAAATGAAATTATGCCGACATAGGAAATATTGACAATTTAGACATGTTACAAATTTCATATATTTGTTGCTCTAAGTTTCGTAACCAAATAGAATCACTGATGCGGGTTGAATACGTAATCCTTGTTAACAGTAACGACCAGCCGCTGGGAGCAATGGAAAAAATGGAAGCGCACGAAAAAGGGATGCTTCACCGGGCTTTTTCAATATTTATTTTTAATTCCGAAGGGAAACTCCTGATGCAGCGGCGTGCCGAGGAAAAGTATCATTCGGCGGGAAAATGGACAAATACCGTATGCAGCCATCCGCGTACCGGTGAAAAAACCATTGATGCCGCCCACCGGAGGCTGGAAGAGGAAATGGGATTTGATTGCGATATTCATGAGATTTATTCATTTACATACAAAGCCCATGTGGGTGACGGGATGACGGAACATGAATATGACCATGTGTTTGTGGGCCATAGTGATGATCTGCCTGACCCTGATCCCGACGAGGTTTCCGAATGGAAGTATGTGGACCTGGATTGGGTAATCGGTGATGTGAAAGAAAACCCAGGAGATTACACCATCTGGTTTGCAAAGATCCTTGACCAGGCAAAACACCAACTGATTCAGGCACGTATCTGAATTTATTTCCTTCCCGGTCATTTTTCCGGAAAATACAAG
>JAADID010000240.1 GCA_013151505.1 Chlorobiota bacterium
GAAAAATGAAACCTGCATTGAACCTGTGGGTTAACCCGCCGGTTTGAGATATTTTGTTTAAAAATTATAAACACATGAAAGAAAAAATCAGCTATACCGAAGCATTTACCGAACTGGAAAACATCGTCAGTGAGCTGGAACAGGGAGAAATTTCCGTGGACGAACTTTCCGAAAAAGTGAAAAGAGCGTCAGCGCTCATCAAAATCTGCAAAACCAAACTCTCTTCCACCGAAGAAGATGTGGATAAGATTCTGGAAGAACTCCATGAGAAAGAGCAGGAGGAGGAATCATGATTTCCTGTTTCATTGCATCAGGATTCTCACGGCATGCCAACACACATTCCTCCCTAAAGATGCTTCAGAACTAAACGAAAGAAATTCATAATCGGTTCTATAGGTTTGATCTCAACGTATTATCTCTCCATGCAGGCGCTTAATTTCAGGGACTTATAACTGGCTATGTCACCTCTTTTTAATTAATTCCCCAATTTAATAATCAGTCCCCCGTTAAAATCACCCTGGAAAAGCGTGGCATAACTGTTCAGGGTCAGGCCGGCGCCTGCACCCCCGGTACCGATACCGATATAACCACCCACGCCTGCAAAGTACATCGGCATCATCAGACGGCCACGAAGCATAATCCCCACATGGTCGGAAAACATGAATTTCACACCCAGTCCTGCCGTGATGGAAAACCGCCAGGTATCGGCATATTCCTTAAGGTTGAACAGTGTTGCTCCCATCGAGAAAGAACCAAAAGGCCTGATCTTCGGGTTGTTGTTAAAGGCTTTCAATACGCCGATCTGGAAATAATTCGTACTCAATCCGGTTTCTTCATACTTAAAATCAGGATAATTGCTGTATGGTGTAAAAACTGCCCGGCTATCCATACCGGTCCAGTTCAATTCCAGGTCCACTACTTCACGAATGGGTATGATCAGGGAACCCCCGTAATTCATGCCGTCTTCAACTTTCAGCTTTCCCTGTATAAAGCTTATGCTTCCTCCAAACATATACCCGGCAAACGGCACAATTTCAATACCTTGTGCGGATAAAAGAACCGGAAATATCAATGTCAATAAAAGAAGTTTTATTCTTTTCATAATTTTTTATTTTTACATCTCTGCAAAAGAACAAAATTCATAGAATTTATTTTTCGTTCTTCAAATCAGTTCAAATGAAAAAAATTTTCTTTTTTATCCTTTTATTATCAGGCCTGGCAGCGGTGCCTGTTCAAACTGTTACCGCACAAAATGCCATTTCAACCCCCGAATCTTTTTTCGGTTTTACCCCCGGCGCCGACGGGATGTTATTCAATTACGAAAAGCTCATTGATTATTATAAAGAGCTGGACAATACCTCTGGCAAATTTAAATTGGTAAAGATTGGCAATACGCCGCTGGGACGAGACATTTTTCTGGCTATTGTTTCCAGCGAAGAAAATATTAAGAATCTTGAAAAGCTCAAAAAAATCAATGAGCAACTTGCCCTGAACACTTCGCTTACGGATGCCGAATTAAACAACCTTGTTTCGGAGGGTAAAGTATTCGTTTACGCCACCCTTTCGATGCATTCCAGCGAAGTAGGCCCCACACAGGCTTCTCCAACCATTGCTTACAACCTCATCACATCGGATGATCCGGAAACACTTTCATGGCTTGACAATGTGGTGTTTATGTTCGTCCCCAACCACAATCCCGACGGCATGGATATGGTTGTGAAAAATTATCAGAAATACAAAGGCACAAAATATGAAGGCGCCAGTTTGCCAGGTGTCTATCACAAATATATCGGTCATGATAACAATCGTGATTTTATTGTGCTGACACAGTCTGACACCCGTGCCATTTCTTCGATAACCAGTCGCGAATGGTTTCCGCAGGTGATGGTCGAAAAGCACCAGATGGGCAGCACGGGAGTCCGTTATTTTGTACCTCCGCCGCACGATCCCATTGCCGAAAATGTTGATCCCGGCCTGTGGAACTGGATGAAAGTTTTCGGCTCGAACATGATCACCGACATGACGGCCGACAGTCTTTCCGGTGTAGTCCAAAGCTACATCTTTGATGATTACTGGCCCGGCTCCACCGAAACCTGCCTCTGGAAAAACACCATCGCCTTCCTGACGGAGGCTGCCAGCGCACGCGGTGCCACTCCCATTTACGTTGAGCCCACCGAACTGCGTGTGGGTGGCAAGGGGCTTTCGGAATACAAGATCAGCATCAACATGCCGCACCCCTGGCCAGGCGGCTGGTGGCATTTGAGCGACATTGTGGAATATGAAAAAAGTTCCACCAAAGCCATCATTAAAACGGCATCCATCTATCATGACGAAATCCTGAAATACAGGAACGAAGTGGCCAAAGCCGAAGTGGAACGCGGGAAAACACAAGCGCCTAACTATTATGTACTTCCCACTGACCAGCACGATGCAGGCGAAATGGCCGATCTGGTTAACCTGCTCAAAGAACACGGCGTCGAAGTTTACCGCTTGACTTCAAATTATAATGACGGGGATTATCATCTTGCCAAAGGGGATGTGGTTATTCCGATGGCACAGCCCGTCAGGCCGTTCATCAAAGAAGTGATGGAAAAACAGACCTACCCGTTGCGGCACTATACACCCGGCGGCAAGATCATGAAACCTTATGATATTACCACATGGTCGTTACCGTTACACAAAGGGGTAACATCATTGGAAATCAACGGATATTCCGGTAAACTGAATGGTCTGCTGGAAAAAATTACCGGTGATTACAGGATGGTTGAAAATCCGCCGGCAGATTACGGGTATTGTGTTTATCCGGTAAGCGAAAACCAAAGTTTTAAAGCCGCTTTTCATGCAATGGAGAAAGGACTTAAAGTCCTGCGGACAACCAAAGATTTCAATGCAGGAAACCAGTTGCTTCCGGCAGGAAGTTTCCTGATCGCCCGTTCTGATAAACTGGATAAAATCAATAACGAATTAGCTGTCAGCCCGGATTACTTTCAAAATATTGACAATATCGAAACGAAAGAAGTTGTGCTTCCGAGGATTGCACTAATGGAGACCTGGTTCCATAATATGGATGCCGGATGGACACGGTTCATTTTTGATACCTATCATATTCCCTATACCGTTGTACGTCCCGGCGACATTGTCGAAACCGACCTGGCAAAGAATTTCGACATTATTGTTTTTCCCGACGAGAACAAATCGGTTTTACTTGACGGAAAATACAAGTCTGCCGGATATTACCAGCCCCGCTATCCCCCGGAGTACACAAAAGGTATTGGAAAAAAGGGGCTGGAGAAAATCATGAATTTTGTCAACGACGGAGGAAAAGTTGTTTCGTGGGGAAGGTCCACCGGGCTCTTTGAAGGGGAAATGAAGATCAGTTATGACAAAGACAAATCGGAAGTATATACCTTGCCTTTCAGAAATGTGGCCCCGCAACTACAAAAGCAGGGATTGTATTGTCCCGGCAGTTTTGTGAAAGTTAACTGGAAACAGGATTTCCCGCTGACTTTGGGCATGCAATCCCAATCCGGCATTTTTTACCGTGGCAATCCGGTGTTCACTACCTCATTGCCCGGTTTCGATATGGACCGCAGGGTCATCGGCTGGTTCCCTGAAAAAGATATTTTGATGAGCGGCTATGCCGAAAAGATTGACCTTGTCGGGAAAAAAGTTGCCATGGTCTGGATCAAACGCGGAAAAGGCCAGATGGTCATGTATGCTTTCAGTCCCATTTTCAGGGCTTCCACACCGGTAACTTACAAACTGGTGTTTAATGCTTTGCTGATGAAATAAGAGTAATTTTTATCACGCAGCGGCACAGCATACCCGGTTTATCTGATAACCATCTTCCGGGTTTCAACCCACTCCTCTGTCTTCAGTGAATAAAAATAGAGCCCGGGCGGGAAGCCTGACATATTCAGTTCAAACTGATGTTTACCGGTTGTTTGTGCAGGCAAGGTGCGCTGCAAAACCACTTTGCCCGTACAATCATAAACTTTCAGTACTGCTTCCCCCGCCTCATCCAGCGCATAAGTAACTGTTGTGACAGAACTGAACGGGTTGGGCTGATTTTGGTCAAGGTGCAGGGGATTATTTGATTGTTGTTCAAATATCCCTGTGGGAACAATACCGATTACCGAAAGAAAAGCGTCACTGAAGTTTTCAGCATTAAAAGTTGGGTCATACGCATTGTCAGTTACCGGAAAGTTAAATGACATGGTCATACCTGACATAACCATCTGTCCGTTTTGCTTTTTTGCAATACCATATCCGACGTCGTCGAAACTACCGCCGAGATACGTGGAATAATCCATACTGTTCCCGGTAAAATTAAACCTGGTCAGGAAAGCATCCATATTACCGATGGCCTCCTGGCTGACCGCGCCGGGCGTAGTCGGAAAATTCTGTGAAGCGGTATAACCAGCAATATAGAATTTATCCGGAGCATCAAGAAAAACGCCAAATACTTCTTCTTCAAAAGTACCGCCAAAATAGGAGCTATACACCAATTCGTCATTCTCCGTACTGGCGCCGGGATTGAGAAAGGTTACAAAAGCATCCTGATAAATTCCTTCGCGGGTTTTACTGAAAGCATCATCCGTAACGGGAAAATCATCCGAGAAAGTAACGCCGGCTATCATGACGGACGTGCTGTTGTTGGCTGTTACCCCCATGGCGTAATCCGTTGAAGTGCCTCCAAGATATGTACTGTATTCCAGTTGATTGTCGTTGAATACCGATAGAAAAGCATCTTCTCCGTTACCGCTGCCATCACCCAACTGTTTATCAAAAGCGTCATCCGTAACAGGGAAATCTGACGAAGTTGTCTGCCCCGTAAGATAATAGACATCCGGAGCCGTAGGGTCAATGCAGATGCCATTTATCTGATCATCTCCGCTTGCACCAAAATAACTTGAATAAATCATGCTGCCCGTCAAGCTCAATTTAAAAACAAATCCGTCATTCATAGGGCTTCCCCCCCCGAAAGTGTTATCGTAAGCATCCCCCGTAACAGGAAAGTCATCTGAATCGGTAGATCCTCCGACCAGTACATTATCACCCGCCTCTATTCCCGAAGGCCTGTCAAAGCCAAATCCACCCACGTAAGTTGAAAAGCCAAGACTCTGGCCGTCGCTACTCAAAGATGTCACAAAGACATCTCCGCCCAAATGGTTTTGCTCCTGGAATGCACCATTTGTGATTGGAAAATCTTCAGAAAAAGCAACCCCGGTAACATAAATTTTTCCATTGCTGTAAGCAAGCGAATAAGCCTCATCGGAGTAACTTCCTCCGAGAAAAGTGGAAAAAACCAGGTTTTGTCCATCGGGTGAAAAGCCGCTGACAAAAACATCATCAGCACCCTTTAAATCGCGTTGATAAGCGCCGTTTGTTGTCGGGAAGTCTGTTGACCACGTGAATCCGGCAATATACATAGCATCACTGCCATCCAAAACCACATCACGAGCGACATCATGGGAAGTGCCGCCCAGATATGTGGAATAAACGAGCGGGTCAATACGCAGTGTTTTTGATTTATCATAATCGCCAAGCCGAAATCCGGCAACGCCGTTGGCCACTTTTATGATCTGGCAATCTATTTTATCATTTCCCTGAAAAGCATGAATATCACCCTGAATCTGGTCTCCAACGGAAGTTTTAATAGCAAGGTTACCGTTTTCAACATCAACGCCGTCAGCACCGTCAAATGTAAGTCTGATCTGTTGCGGATCAGCGCCGGGTTGCAGTACAAAATCATATCGCAGATTTCCATGGTCAATATACAACTCCATATCAATACCCGGGTAAAGATCCTTCAAAGTAATTGACTGATACAGGGCTACCCCGTTAATCCATTTTAAAGGGTCATTCCCGATAAAATAATTGAAATAACTGTTTTGTTTTTCTTTTGCCAGTATCTGATTTCCCTGAATTTTTTGTCCAAAGAACATTTTAACTACATGTCCTTTTCGTATTCCGGAAATCCTGTTATCGGTTTCCCTTATTTTAAAAGACCGTATTAAGCCAGGTTCCGAAGGGTAGAACCGGTAATAATCATAAACGATCCCTGTGCCGGTTATCCAGGCATTCAGACCATTCATTTTTACCAGGTATTGCACATCATCCGGCCATTGTCCCTGGTTTGCAATAAAATAAACATGATTTTGGGGATCAGGCAGAGTGGTTTTACCTGTACGGCCAAAAACCAGCAATCCGGCTGTCAAAAAGACAACCAACATAATTTTTTTCATGATGTTTTACTTTTTCATTAATGAAAATGATTGGGTTACCGTAAACTTACAACATTTCGTTTTTTTAACGAACGGTAAAGTTTTTCAAATTATCAACCGTTTGTACGGCATCTTACCGTGTAATGTTTCCCGGGTCTGAACGGATTGATAAAAAACCATTTACGAAACAGGTAAGGATATCAGTCAGATTTGTTTAGAAAGTTATCAACCGTTTGTTTCCTCAAAAGTTTCCCCTGTCTGTTGTATTCAAATGTTTGAAGATTGATGATCTCTTTGGGCATTTCGTATCGTGCCAGTATGCCACTGAGACTTGTTTTAAGGTTTTGCTTTTCCGACTGAGTCAGAATATCTCTACAAATAAAAAGGATGAGTTTTTCACCTAACTTTTCATCCGGCAACCCTGAAAAGAAAAAAGGATAAGGGATAAGCGCTTCTGCTTTTTTTTCAATCTCTTCAGGAAATATCTTTACTCCCCCGCTGATGACCACATTATCGGTTCTGCCGAGAATTTTGAACGATCCGTCTTCATTGAATTCAACCAGGTCGTTGGTCACAAGATCCTGGACGCCAATATGCGGCGCCGTGATGGCCAAACAACCCCGGTCGTCTTTTTTCAGTTCAACCCCCTGCAAAGGCGAGTACCACACCGACGCTTCCGGGCCGTTCAATTTCCGCAATGCAATGTGGCTGATGGTTTCGGTCATTCCATAAGTCTGCCAGATACTGTTTTCCATTGTTTTCAATTTCTTTTCCAGCGACTGATCAAGGAAACTTCCGCCGATGATCAGGGTTTCTATTTTCTCAAGCTGTATCCTTCCATCCGGTTTTGCCAGTAATTCCGACACCTGCATCGGCACCATTGCCGAAAATGCAATCTTTTCAAACCTGCCCAAATCAGGTACGCCGGATGGCGGGGCGAGCAGCAGGTTCAATCCGCCGGTCAATGCTCTGACGATCATCATCTTCCCTGCAATGTATTTCACAGGCAGGCAGAGCAATGCCGTATCATGGGGCTTTAGATTGAAAAAATCAAGCGTAAGCCGCGCGCTGGCTTCCATGTGCTTTTTTTGTAGCCGGATCTTTTTCGGTTTGCCGGTCGAGCCGGAAGTCTGTACTTCAATATGATCATCCGGGGATAACCATTCCAGTAAAAACTCCCAGATTTCCCGTTCCCGGCCGGGGGTGCCGGGTGAGGCAATGTTTCCGTAACAAAAAGAGAGCAACCCGTCTTTGTCGAACGAGTTCCCGTCTATCAGAAATATTTTTTCGTGGTTACTCATGGATTATCCTGCTTAAATCCCAACCCTTCTCCGGGTCATGCCAAAGGGCAGCATTCCTGATATACAACGGTGAAGGGATGTTGTTTGAAAAAACCTGACCTGTTCCCAGACCCTGCGGCATGGGGTTGTTCAGTGTGTAAGTCCATTGGGCAATGGCATTCAGACCAATGTTGCCTTCCAGCGCCGATGTTACCCACCAGCCGGTATCCCGTTTCTCTGCTTCCGAAATAAACAGTTCGCTTTGCCCGAATCCACCCAGCAATCCCGGTTTCAGGATGATGTATTGCGGGCTGATTGTATCGAGCATTTTACCGATCTTTTCTTTTTCGTGAATGCCGATCAGTTCCTCGTCCAAAGCAATAGGTAAAGGGGTAATTTCACAAAGTTTTGCCATCTCTTCCCACTGCCCTGCACGGATAGGTTGCTCGATGGAATGCAAATAAAATGCCGAGAGCCGTTTCAATTTTTCCATTGCTTCATCCGGCGAAAAAGCCCCGTTTGCATCCACACGCAGCTCCAGTTCCTTTTCATTGAAATCCTTTCGAATCAGTTTCAGCAAGGCCAGTTCATCATCAAAATGAATCGCTCCGATCTTCAATTTTATACAACGGAAACCCGACTCAATCTTTTCAATGATCTGCTGCCGCATGAAATCATAATTTCCCATCCAGATCAGCCCGTTGATGGGTATGCCGCTTTTGTTTTCCGTAAATTCAGATGGGTACAACAACCTTTCCCCGCCCGTTTTCAGGTCCTTCAGGGCTGTTTCCAAAGCGAAACGGATGGCGGGAAAGTCTGTCAAGCCTTCTTCAAGCCAATACAGATGGTTATTGATACCGGCAACAATTTCTTTGATTTTATTTTCAAAATCAGGGCGGTCATCCATGCTCAATCCCGGGATGAGGCCACACTCGCCAATGCCTTTTATCTGCGGAGATTCACTGTCCCAAACCACGAGATACCAGGTATTTCTTTCGGTCAAAATGCCGCGTGAAGTACCTGAAGGCCGTTTGAATTTTAAAGTACATTTTATAAATCTTGCCGACAACATTTTCGTTTTTTGGTAAAAATAATAATTCCGGCAATCGGAATTTCGCAGGAAAATTCTTTTTCTATTTATAAACAATACCATGAATTTATTACTTTTAGCTCGTCGGAAATTCCAAATTTCAGATTATGCCACGGAAATCACAGGAAAACAAAACACATTTCAAGTTGTTGCTTGACGGGAAAGAAGTTACCGGTTTTATCAGAGTCAGCGGGCTTTCCACCTTTGTCAATATCAATGAAGAAGTGAACGAGGAAGCGGCTACAATTGAAAAAACCCCGGGGTTTACGGAATGCGGAAATGTGATCCTCTATAAAAAGCGTACACGTGAGCAACCGTTCTGGAACTGGCTGAAAGAAATACAATCAGGTACACTCGTTAAGAAAGACATCCTGATCGAGCTTAATTATAAAAACCGGTCGTTGCGCGGCTGGAAACTCATCAATTGCTGGCCCGTAAGATGGTCCATTTCCGACATCGCCGACAAAGTGCTGAATACCGTTGAGGAAATCGAACTGGTGGTGGAAAAGATCGAACTCTTATAATTTTCAAACAAAAATGATTCGCGGCTAAAAAAATCATATTTCACGCAGAGACGCCAAGGCGCAAAGAAAAATAAATCTGCATTCGGATTTGACGCAGATCGGCGCAGATGAAACGCAGATCGAGAAAATTCGCGCATTTGCGACCAATAAAATCATAAACAATCTGTGAAAATCAGCGTCTTTTTTATTGACGCAGATCGAGAAAATTCGTGCATTCGCGGCCAACAAAATCATAAACAATCCGCGAAAATCAGCATCAAATCAAAGAATCATCCCCACCCCGAAAAGTACAGAAAATAATAATGTGGTCAATGCCAATTTCTTCAGATAGGGATCTAATTTCGTATTATCATTTTGTCTGAAGATAGCAACAAGGTCTTTGAAAAATAAAGGAACGGCAAGCAGATACAGTA
>JAADID010000094.1 GCA_013151505.1 Chlorobiota bacterium
GAAAAAACGGGAAAATGGAAAAATTCAACGGGGAATATTTTCGGACACCGGAAACAGAGAATGTAACCCCATTCATTACTTCGGGAAAGGCTTTTGAGATAGTTAAGAGCAATCATGTAACTTCTTTTATTGAACCGGCTAATGCTGAGAATGCCTTAATTGAATATAAGCAGGTTATTTCGGAATTGGTTTTTTATAAATACGGAGCTGGGCCGGACAAAATAAGGCTCGCCTGGCATTTAACGGTTCGTCCCGACTTTCTAATGCGGTATGAGTATTTTGTGGATGCACAAACAGGAGAAATTCTGAATTATTACAACAATACCTGCAGCGATGGCCCGGCCACAGCACAGACCTCTGATTTGAATGGCGTAACCCGAACAATTCATACTTATCTCGTAAATGGAAATTATTTTCTGATTGATGCATCGCGTACCATGTACAACGAAGGTGAATCAAAATTGCCCGATAATGGCGTGGGTACGATATGGACAATTAATGCGAATAACAGCTCTGCCAACAACGATATGAAAATATACCAGTATGCTTCAGCCGGAAATTCCTGGAACGATCATCCTGAAGCCACTTCAGCGCATTACAATGCCGGGAAGACTTATGAGTATTATCTTGGAACACATGGCCGGAATTCCATTAACGGTAAGGGAGGTACCATTATTTCTATCTGTAATATTGCCAATGAAGATGGAACAAGTATGGAAAATGCTTTTTGGAACGGAAAGGCTATGTTTTATGGCAACGGAGGAAATGTATTCAGCTCGCTTGCCGGGGCGTTGGATGTGGGTGCACATGAGATGGGACACGGTGTAATTCAAAATACCTGCAACCTTGAATACCAGGACGAATCGGGCGCTCTAAACGAATCGATGGCTGATATATCAGGAACAATGGTTGATCGCAATAACTGGTTTCTTGGTGAAGATGTCATTGCGAATAAAAATCTTTATCCAACAGGACACCTTAGGGATATGTCAAATCCGCATAACGGGGGGACGTCACTCAATGATCCTTGTTATCAGCCGGCAAATGTCAGTGAAAAATATACCGGGAAAAGCGACAATGGTGGTGTGCACTCCAACAGTGGTATTATGAATTTTGCCTATTACAAATTTACCAGTAAGATAGGGAAAGACAAAGCAGAAAAGATTTGGTATAAGTCGATGACAGATTACCTTGTGAAACTTTCGCAATTTGTCGATGCGCGTGTTGCTTTTGTACAGGCATCCACAGATATCTATGGAGCATCCTCAACGGAAACCAATGCTGTAAAGCAAGCTTTTGCGGAAGTAGGAATTGGTGATAACGGCGGTAGTGGTAGTGGTGGCGGTAGTCCCGGACAAAGTGATTTGCAGGTTAACCCCGGGCAGGATTACATCCTTTCTATGAATGTTGATGACAATAATTCTAATAGTTTATATATCTCAACAACCGATGGCGCGTCAGAAAAAGCCATATCTTCAACTAAATTACTTCAAAAGCCCAGTATTGTTGATGATGGTTCCGTTGCGGTTTTTGTAACTCCTGACAACAAAATCAAATATATTGATTTGAATACTTATGAGGAAGATTTTCTGTCAACAGAAAATAGTTTTGAGAATATCTCCATAAGTAAAGATGGGAAAAGGTTGGCAATAGTTACAACATATGTTGATTCAGCAATCTGGGTTTATGATTTCGGCTTGAGAGAATGGAATAAATTCCATTTGTTTAATCCAACTTTTTCTACTGGTGTGATTACCAATAATGTGCTTTATGCCGATGCTGTCGAATGGGATTATTCAGGCCAATACATAATTTATGATGCCTACAACAAACTGAAAAATTCGTCGGGTGACGACATTGATTATTGGGATATGGGAGTTATAAGAGTTTGGAGCAATGCTTCAAACAACTGGGGAGATGGCAAAATAGAAAAAATATTTTCCAATCTCCCGGAAGGGGTAAGTGTTGGAAATCCAAGCCTTTCAAAAAATTCACCCTACATTCTTACCTTCGATTATTTTGATGCAAAATCAGGTAAAGGCGCTGTTATGGCTGCCAATATGGCTACCGGAGAAAATGGTGCCATTTTTGAAAATTCTATATTAGGATATCCCAATTATTCCAAAACCGATAATAAAATCATTTTTAATGCCAAAGACAATACCGATGCGGAAGTTGTTGGGCAGATCGGTTTACAATCAAACAAAATATCATCTTCGGGTGATGCTTCCGTCCTGATGAATAGCAGGAAGTGGGGCGTTTGGTATGCATCCGGAAGTCGTATTGTTGATGCAGTAAAAGAACAGAAGGTACTTAGTTTTACCATCTACCCCAGTCCTGCAGTAAATTATTTGACACTGTTATTAGCAGAAAAGAGCCCGAAGAATAGCATTATTTCGATTTGTAACATACTGGGGCAAGTAGTAATAGAAAAACGGTTGCCACATAATGAGCTTCTTCTCCACATAGATGTTTCTTCATTAACCAAAGGAACTTATTTTATCAGATGGACAGATGGTAAAAAAAGTTTGAGTAAGAAATTTGTGAAAATGTAAATCTTTATAAGCCTGCGACAATGCTATACATTTTTATATAGCATTATCCGGGTTGGCTTATAATTCTTATAGAGTAAAGGAGCACTGTAAAATGAAAATTAAATCATTATTCATTTATATATTAATAGTTCTGTGTGTTGTTTTTAACAAAGTTCAGGCACAAACCGAAGCCGAGATAGTATCAGCAATGTACTCGGGATCATCAGATCTTGTTGACCTGACGGATGACTTAATCTCGTATGCTGTACGTGCTGTCTGGGAAGCAAGTGTATTAACGTCAACCAAAACAACGACAGGCACTTTAACCCAAAGTACTGCAAATAATGATGATTGGACGTATTCAGCTTCACCAGAAGATAAGCTAATCCTGGTGTTTTCTTCGGGCGAAACAATGAGTTTCAAATTTACAACTATCTCGGGATATACCGAAGGAACTGTGGATGATTTTATAGACTCCCACAGTATGGATTTTATTTCCGAAGTTCCCAATGAACTTAACTTAAAAATAGTTAGCGATATCGGATTAAATTCAAATACCGATAACACCGAATGGAACAGAACAATTAACGGCACCTCAATTTTGAATGGAATCACCTACAAGGTGAACGTAACTTATTCAGGAGCGAAACACGCTGATTTGGGTTATTCTTTCGCGCTATATGACTATACAGAAAAGACTTCAGGAACGGTTAATTCCCCAAGTGTTAAATACACAGTCAATGAATCCTATACTTCGCATAGCGCGGCAAATAGTAACAAGGGCACTTATGCCCAGGACAGGTGGAATATAAACAACAACTCTGCACAAACAACAACAGCCTCTTATGGCTTTTCTAACGCTTATTGTAAATGGCACAGTTGGACATCTGGTGCGGATTCTGCGTTTGCGGTTGTCAATGAGCCATATCGCTGGGAGGCTGGCGGAAAATTGCTGAAAAACAATCAGGAATACGGCAATGTTCGATTTGACAGAGCAATCATTGAAGGTACTTATGGGCCTTTTCTTATAGTAAGGTGTTCCAACGGGGAGGATTATCTTTTAAGTAAGTTGCTCAATCTGTTTGTAAACGATATTGAGAGTCAATCAATCAGGATTAAACTCGTGCAAAATTATCCTAATCCGTTTAGTCTGAATACTATGATTTCCTATCAGTTGCAGGAATCGGGAAAAGTTACACTTAAAGTGTTCGATACATTGGGAAAAGAGGTTGCGATACTGGTAAATAAAATACAACCAGCGGGAAGCTATAAAGTTAATTTTGATGCCTCCCGATTACCAGATGGTAATTATATTTGCAGGCTCGTAGTTAATGATTTTGTTCAGGTAAAGAAAATGATAAAATTGAGATAAGCAAGCAAATACTGTTTCAATATTCATAAATATCCGCAGGGGGCTTCGCTATGAGAAGCCGGAATGCATGTCAGTATGAAAAAAGCAACGCAGGCATAGCATTAGCTATGGTGAGTAGGTTTTTTCGAGCATTCCCAATAATATGGCGTGCAGTATGGTTCGTAACAGATGACCCCTGCGGATTTAAGGAGCGGGGTTATCTTTTATCCGACTTTTATATTTTCACCACCTCCCCAAATTCGGGTCATAAAACAGAGCCACGTAGTCGTCCTGTAACTCTCCCGCTGTGGGATTTATTAAACGTGGTTAAATCTTTAATGCTTTTAACTTCATTATTTGCATTTAGGCTATATACTACTTCTGCATATGGGGGAACTTCCTTTTGTATAATTTAGTTATTTCATCATAGAAATTTGTTTTAAACCATAAGCTGTCTTTATTCAGTTTTACTATGTAGAATTTTGTAAGCACATCCCCATAGACAAATAATGTATCGCCTATTAAATTATAGTATAGAGGTTTATTTTGACTTTCTAAATAATATAAAGAATCTTTTTCTATGTTGAATAACGCATTTCCATCTTCATTCTCAGCCCAGACACCTTGAATCAGGCTTTGTTTTGACAAAACAACATCTTTCTTTTGTTCACTTTCTTTATTTTCTATGAGAATTGCTTCTTTATTGTTTTTATTTTCCTGTATCGTTTTGGTTTGTGGCCCACAGCCTGCGAATACGAGCAGGACAACGAATAGAAGATATTTCATAATGACAAGGTTATATTGCTAAAATAGTAAATATTATCATGTTCAGAGTATTCGGGGAAACAATGCTTTCCTGTTTTTCGGATAATCGGAGAAATAACGATGATACCACCGATGATGATCCAATGCGCGCGGGAGGAGATTGGCTATTGTCCACAAAGCAAAGGAGAAAGCAGGCAGACACCAGCTCATCAGCGCCCATCCGCTCCATTCAATAATTTCTCCCATCAGGTTGGGTGAAGAAACTTTTTCAAACAGGCAACCGTATGGGATATAATAACCTTTTTTACCCCCTTTGCGGAGATTCAGTAACACATGATCGGAAGATACGTTAATGTACATGCCTGTGAGGAAAAGTACACTTCCGGTAATAAACTGCCAGCTCCAAAACCACGAAACCGGATAAGCAGGGCTGAGCGAGCCAAACCAGTAGCCATTGAAAAAGCCATTTGAAAAATTGAAAAACAGTGCCAGCAGTACAATCATCCAGGGCATCTGCTTTCCGTTTTCGCGTAAGCGGAAAGGGAAAATAAAAATCCGATTGAAATAATGTAGTATAAACAGGCCGTAAAAAACATACACGGGTGCGGATTTTACGGCATTGCCATGGAAGAAAAACCAGGAAAAGACAACCGCTACCGGCAACTCCATAAGGAACCATCCCAGCCGATTGTTTACCATCGGCCCCCAGGTATTTCGCGTGTGACGGCCATAGGGAACAGTAATTCGTAACAAAACGGGAAAGATGACAACGGCCAAAGCTATCCAGGCGTAAAGAAGTTTATAATAGAATGTTTCCGGGATCATCTGTCAAAGATATTGATGTTTTTTAAACCACTCGAGTGTATCGGCAACGCTCTCTTCAAGCGGACGGGGAGAAAAGCCCAATACCCTCCGGGCTTTATCATTGAGGATCTGTTGGTTAGCCGATTGTAAAATAGCGAGACTGGTTTTGGTATATAAAGGTTCCTTGTCTTTCCATTGGGCATACAACGCCATAAACGGTACACCCATCCGTGCCAGCCAAAAGGGGAAAATCGGTAATCGGCATTTTTTATTCCGGTGTGCACAAACCAGCCCGGCAAGTGTTTTCAGACTTTGCCATTTACCCGAAAGCAGATAGTGTTCGCCCGGCTCTCCTTTTTCCATGGCATTCACAGCTGCCTGCGTCACATCGCGCACATCCACCCAGTTGTATCCGGCGTGTACCAACCCGGGCAGCGTCCCTTTATAAATCATTTGTATTACCTGTCCGAGATAGGAGGGCTTGAAATCGTATGGGCCGACGATGGCCGTAGGATTTAAAACAACCACCTGAAAACCGGGGCTATTTTGTTCCAGCATCCATTTTTCGGCAAAGGCTTTGGTTTTTTCATAAACCATTTTGGAATACAGCGCCAGCGGACGGGTTTCATCGAGAGGCTTATCTTGTGGAAACTGTTGCAGCGCATGGATAGAACTGAAATGGATAAACCGTTTTACCCCGGCTTTTCGGGCTGCTGCTGCCAGATTCTTGGTTCCATCCATATTGACCTTATAAACTTCGTCATAACTTTCACGGCCGATAGAGATTTTCGCAGCCAAATGAAAAATCACTTCCCTGCCACTACAAAAACTTTCCAGTGCTGCCGCATCATCCAAACTGCCATTTACAATTTCCACATTTAAACCGTACAATGCGCGACTACCAGTATGAACCAGCACACGTACTTCATGACCTTCCTTTAGTAAAAGTCTTACAAGACAGGCGCCCACATGCCCGTTTGCTCCGGTTACAGCAACTTTCATGAGTGATTTTTCGGCGAAAGGTAGAAAAATTTTCGGCAACCCCCTCGCTGAGCCGTATCCGGATTTTTTAATAAATTTGCTAAATCAAAACAATCAAGACATATAAGGATATAAACAAAACGAACAATTTGGTTAGTTTCAGAATATCACGAATGGAGGATATTTATTCTAAACGCTTAGGAAAAACTGATGAACCACACCGTCACGACTATTACACTGTTCTTTTGGTGAAGCAGGCATCCGGAAAACATATAATTGATTTTAACCAATATCCCTTAACTTCAAATCAGGTTTATTTCATAAGTCCCGGACAAGTTCATCAGGTTGTGGAGAAAGAACAATCATTCGGATATTGTATTGTTTTTTCAACGCTGTTTTTAGTAAAAAATAATATTCCTCAATGTTTTTTTGGAGATTTGAATTTATTCAATGATTACGGACAGTCACCCCCATTAGAACTGAATACCGAAGAGTTCAACACGTTATCATATTTTTGTGAAGAAGTACTTTCTTTAAACCATTCTAATTATAAGTTTAAAGAACAGGCGATAGGTTCTTTTTTACAACTTTTTCTGATTCAATGTAATAACCTTTGCTCTCTTCGGGTTGACAATATCCAGGACAGTGAAGTCGGGAACGCAATATTGAAGAACTTTAAGGAACTTGTCAATCAGAAATACCAGGTTTGGCATTCTACTTCTCTTTATGCACGTGAACTTAACATTTCTCCCGATCATCTCAACCGGGTAATAAAGTCTTTAATTGGGGAAACGGCAAAAAAATATATCCAGTCCCGAATTAGTATTGCTGCAAAAAGAATGCTTTATTATTCAGAACTATCATCAAAAGAAATTGGCTATCAACTTGGATTTTTAGAACCTGCCAACTTTAGCGCTTTTTTTAAAAATTGTACCGGCACATCGCCTTCACAGTTCCGTAGAAAACAATAGAGGCGGATTTTCATAAGTCTTCCACGGCTTTTCGTATTCATCCCTCCCTTATTCATTCATATTTTTGCACCTTACAATTAAGGTGATGTAATTTTTAACTCAATAATATTGGAATGGTTGCTAACAGAAAAAAGAGAATACGTTTTGGCGGAGTTTTCGATGGCGTAGCCAAAAATTATGACAAAACATAAAATATTAATAATTAATGATATGTAAAATCATAAACACATGAAGAAATACAAAAAAATAAGTGCAGAGGACCTTTATTATTTGGAATCCAGTGATATGCATCCGGCAAATACATTTTTTCATTTCTCGTTTGCAAATTATTACGACCCCGATAACATCAATTTTGGCGTTTTAAGGGTACTAAACGATGATAGTGTTAGGCCTAACAGCGGTTTTGGTACACATCCACACCGGGAGATGGAAATTTTCAGCTATGTAGTTGATGGGAAACTGACCCACCGCGATAGTGCCGGAAACCAGGAAATTCTAAGTCGCGGGCATGTGCAATGTATTTCAGCCGGTACAGGATTAACTCACTCTGAGATGAATGAGCAAAATGATTGGTGTCGTTTCCTTCAAATATGGGTTGTCCCCGAGAAAAAAAACCTACCCATCAGATATGATCTTCAAAAATTTTCTTTTGAAGACAGAAACAACAAATTGTTGCAAATAATATCCGGTACTAAGAACAAAGATGTTGCCCCGCTTTATCTGTGTCAGGATGTCAATGTCTATGTCTCTGAATTAACGAAAAAAGATAGACATTTACCCTTCATGCTTAACTCCGACAGACAAGCTTATATCTTTTGTTTTGAGGGAAGTATTGATATTGCCGGGTATCCCTCATTAAAAGAACGTGACTCCTTGGAGATATTCGGGCAGGCTAATCCTGTGTTTTCACTTGCATCCGACAAAGCGCATTTTATCATTATTGAGATGCAAAAAGTATACTGAGGCTGCTTGAATTTACATTTCAGAATTCAAGTATAGCCGAAGATATACCGCCCTCATTTTTGCATTTTACAATAGAAGCGGTATAAAATCAAACTTATGAAAATTAAGAAAAACCTGTCACAGAGATGAATAATAAATAGTAAAACAGATAAGATATGAAGAATAACGAAGAAAAATATACGTTAGTTGAAAACGTTGAACACAAACAGTATGAATTTCACATAGGTGGACAGATTGCCAGAATCGAATATATAAAGGCGCAGAACATTGTTTATCTAACGCATACGGAAATTCCTGCTCAATTGGAAGGAAAAGGCATTGGCTCTGCACTAGTAAAACAGGTTTTGCAAGATATCAAAGAAAAGGATTTGACATTAGTGCCCCTTTGCCCATTTGTTGCGCTGTATATTAAGCGTCACCCCGAATGGAAAGTACTGGTTTTAAAAGGAATAAATATAGTATAATCATGGAAAAAGAAATCAAAAAAGAATATACAAATGGTGAATTAACCATTGTTTGGAAACCAAAAATGTGCATTCATGCAGCGATATGTGTAAAAACATTGCCAAAAGTTTTTAATCCTAAAGCGAAACCCTGGATAAAAATTGAAAATGCCACGACCAATGAATTAAAAGCACAGATTTTGAAGTGCCCTTCCGGTGCTTTGAGCTATTATATGAACGATAAAGAAAACCGGGAAACCGAAACTTTAGAAATAAAAGTTGAAGTTTTAGAAAATGGCCCGTTGCTCGTTTATGGTACGCTAAATGTCGTTGATAAAGATGGCAATAGCGAAACCAAAAACAAAATAACTGCTTTTTGCAGATGTGGGCATTCCGACAATAAGCCCTATTGTGATGGGAACCATGCAAAGGTAAACTTTAAAAGCTAATACAATGATAACAGGTGCGTTGGAAGTGTTTGGCAAAGGTATTCCTATTGTCACTACTATAAAGTACATGAATTAAAAAGTGCCATTTGAAGCGTACCATTACTCCGGATCAAAGTATACTTAAGGGGTATTTGAATTTACATTTTAGAATTCAAGTATAGCAGAGGATATACCGCTCTCATTTTTGCATTTTACAATAGAAGTGGTATAATAGCAGATTTGGCCTTTTGTGAAAGCTTATTAAGGAGGAGATAAGTTTCAAAACT
>JAADID010000091.1 GCA_013151505.1 Chlorobiota bacterium
TATAGCTCGTTGAAACGGCAACAAGGCTGAACATGAGTAAATGGAATATGCTTGCTGACAAATCAATGCGGTAAAGATATTGTGCATCCGTTTCGCCGGTGAATGGCGTGTACATCAGCATCATCAGTTCTTTGCCGAAAAACATAGAGGTAATGGCCAGGATCAGGGCTCCCGTGATGATGATCGAAAAAGAAAGCTTGACCAGGTGTTGTATGGGATGTGACTCTTTGATCATTTTTGAAAAAAGCGGCAACAGGAGCACCGAGAACAGGTAAGCAAAATTTTGTCCTGCATCAAGCAACCGAAAAGCCTGGGCGTAAATTCCCGATTGTTGTTTTCCGAAACTGCCTCCGAGTATCCGTTCGATCAGTACGGGGTCATTTCGGTTGTAAAAGCTCATCAGCAACACAAGCAGGGCAAAAGGAAGGCTTTTTTTTATGATCAAAATAAAAAACGGCAGACTCCAGTTTAGTTTCAGTTTCCCCGATTTGCGAAGAACAACCGTTAGCGCGACCAAAACAGTAAAGGCATAAGCGATGGTCTGGGCGTAAACGAACCATTCTATTTCAAACCGGCCGCCGAATATTCCGGTCCACAACAGCACGCTACAAATAATGATCATCAATACACGGTCGAGGACAGAAATGAAACTGTCGGTTTTGAAAAGCAATAACCCGGATATATTTGACCTCAAAAACAAAATAAATGAAAGAAGAAACTGGTTGAAGCCAACCCAGGCAAGCAAATAAAGCTCGCGTCCCCGGTATCCGATGATCAGGGCGACTGCAAAAATAAGAACGGCATAAAACAAACCGAGAAATAATTTTATGGTGGCAATTCCCGGAAAATGTTTTTTCAGCAACTGGTTATTTTGTGCAATGTTCCGGTTGTTGAAGTTGGTGATCCCCAGGTCGAGGAAAATAAAAAACAAAAAGGAAAAGTTGAAGACGGTGAAGTAAAAACCGTATTCTTCGGGTCCCACGGTATTTTGCACTGCCCGGTCAACACCCAGAATCCAAAACGGTTTTACCAGCAGATTCAGGAAAATGAGCAGGGCCAGGTTTTTCAGAAACTTCTTTTGCATCGGGACAAAGGTAACGAGATTTGGATTTATTGTCGCTGATAATTCTTTACGGATTTTTAACAAATATATTGCAACATTCCGGGATACTTTACGCTGTTTCATTTTTGCTGAATACTTTTCGGCCTTTTATGTCGGAATTTTAGCATATTTGTATTACGAAAACAGGAACATTTGAAAATAGCTGTAAATACCAGGCTGCTCTTAAAAAACAAGCTGGAAGGCATCGGCTGGTTTATTTATGAAACCATGAAAAGGATCACAAGGGCACATCCCGAACACGAGTTCTTTTTCATTTTCGACCGTAAATATGATGATTCGTTTATTTTCAGCACCAACGTTACACCTTTTGTGGCCGGTATTCCGGCCCGCCATCCTTTTTTACATTACCTGTGGTATGAACATTCCGTTCCGGCCGTATTGAACCGCAT
The DNA here is from genome assembly GCA_013151505.1 of Chlorobiota bacterium. Classification (GTDB taxonomy): domain Bacteria; phylum Bacteroidota; class Bacteroidia; order Bacteroidales; family F082; genus JAADID01. The sequence goes on from JAADID010000091.1 coordinate 1,513, forward strand.
AAAGCCCGATATTTTTATTTCACCTGACGGATATTGTTCGCTGAAAACAACTTTTAAAACACTCATCGTAATTCACGACCTGAATTTTGAGCATTATCCCGAAAACATGCCCTGGCTTCCCCGCAAATATTACCGGTATTTTACTCCGCGGTACGCGAAGAAAGCCGAACGGATCGCTACGGTTTCCCAGTATTCAAAGCAGGATATTTCCGGACAATACGGAATTGATCCTCAAAAGATTGATGTGGTTTTCAACGGAGCCAGCAACTTGTTCACTCCGGTCAGCCTGACGAAAAAAAGTGAGATCAAGACCCGTTTTACCGAAGGCCATGATTTTTTTGTATTTATCGGGGCGCTGAATCCCAGGAAAAACCTTGCCAACCTTTTCAGCGCCTTCGATATTTTTAAAGAAAAAACCGGTTCCTCTGTCCGCCTGGTGATCATCGGCGAAAAGATGTGGTGGACCAACGACATAGAATCAGCGTACAATTCAATGAAGTACAGCAGGGATGTGGTATTTACCGGAAGGCTGGGAATGCCTCTGCTGACAGAAGTTGTGGGCTCTGCACTGGCGCTGACTTACGTGTCTGTCTTCGAAGGATTCGGCATTCCCATTCTCGAAGCTTTTAAGTCTGAAATACCTGTCATTACTTCCAACATCACGTCAATGCCTGAAGTTGCTGCCGATGCTGCCCTGTTTGCCGATCCTTTTAAACCGAAAAGTATCGCCGAAGGGATGATACGGATTTATTCCGACCAGAGTCTCCGTGAAGAACTGATTGCCAAAGGGAAAAAAAGACATCAGGATTTTTCGTGGGACATTACGGCAGACCGTTTATGGGCCTCGGTGACAAAAATTGTTGGATAAGAAGAAAAATATATGAATTTTGCGCTTTAAATAAACCAGAATGAATATACTGATCATAGGATCCGGTGGCCGTGAACATACGCTGGCCTGGAAAATAAGCGAGAGCCCGAAACTGGATAAGCTTTTTGTCGCTCCCGGCAATGCGGGAACACGCGCCATCGGAACCAATATTCCGGTTGATCTTGGTAACTTTCAAAGCATTAAGGAAGCAGTTATCGAGAAAGACATTGATATGGTGATCGTCGGGCCTGAGGCCCCGCTGGTGAACGGGATACATGATTTCTTTCTTCAGGATAAAATATTAAAAAACATACCGGTTATCGGGCCTGTCAGAAAAGGTGCCATGCTGGAGGGAAGTAAAGATTTTGCCAAAGATTTCATGGAAAAATACAATATTCCCACGGCGGCACACAAAACATTCAACCGGGAAAATTATAAGGAAGGTTTCGAATTCATTGACATGATGAAACCGCCTTACGTCCTGAAAGCGGATGGCCTGGCAGCAGGAAAGGGAGTGTTGATCGTTGAAGACCCTGACGGCGCCAAAAACGAACTCCAGGCGATGATCACCAAAGAAAAATTTGGCACAGCTTCGGCCAAAGTGCTCATTGAGGAATTTTTGCAGGGGATTGAAATTTCGGTATTTGTGCTCACCGACGGCAAATCGTATATTTTGCTGCCCGAGGCCAAGGATTATAAAAGAATCGGTGAAGGCGACACCGGCCTCAACACGGGAGGTATGGGTTCGGTCTCTCCCGTGCCGTTTGCCAATAAGGAATTCATGCAAAAGGTGGAAGAACAGATCATTATACCAACTATCGAAGGATTACAGGCCGAAAATATTGAGTACAAAGGATTTATCTTTTTCGGCTTGATGAATGTGAACGGCAATCCTTATGTAATAGAATATAATTGCCGCATGGGTGACCCCGAAGCAGAAGTCGTAATACCGAGAATAGAAAGCGACCTTCTTGAATTGTTTGAAGCTGTGGCCAACGGAACACTTGCCGACACAAAAATTGAAATTGACCACCGGGTTGCCGCCTCGATCATGCTTGTTTCGGAAGGTTATCCTCTGGCCTATGAGAAAGGAAAGATTATCTCGGGCCTTGAGAACGTCAACAATTGCGTGGTATTCCATGCCGGCACGGCAATGGATATCGAAACAGGTAAGATAAAAACAAGCGGTGGTCGTGTTCTGGCTGTTACAGCTTACGGAGCAGATATGAAAGAAGCATTGAAAACGGCTTATGAAAACGCAGAGATCATTAACTTTGATGGAAAATTTTATCGCACCGACATCGGCTTCGACCTGAAATAAAAAAAACCTGCCCATGCTTAACTTTTTTAAAAAAGGGCTCCCTGACCGTTACATCACTCTTTTGTTGTTCGCACTGATTTTGTGGTTGCCTGTGTTGACGAACGAAAGGCAATTGTTTTCTGTTCACCACCCTTTTCTTAATATATCTTATCAAATTACCGGGATTTATTCCTATCTGATATACGTGCTGTTGTTTGTCCTTATCATTATTTCTTCTTTTACGGTAAATCACCTCGCCAATGAAAGCGAATTTACGGGACAGCAGATCACACTGGCCATGTTCTTTTTCCTGGTTCTTATCTTTTCCTTTCCCGGGTTTACTGTTTCCGCTCCCGAGATCATTGTCAATTTGATCATCATATTTATTTTCGGAAACCTTTTCAAACTCTCGGAAGCATCCAACCAGATTTCGCTGGCTTTTGATTCGGGATTCCTTCTCGGTTTGTGTTCGCTGGTTTTCTTTCCGCTCGTTTTTCTGTTGCTTCTGATATGGGTTGCTTTTCTTATTCACAGGGCCAATTCGTGGCGAAACTACCTGGTAAGTCTTCTTGGTCTGCTTACCCCGTACCTCTTTTTGGTTACCTGGCTTTTCTGGACAAACCAACTGGCGCTCCCCGGGTTTTTTAACGAAAAAATTTTTACGGTTTCATTTATCTGGATCGAGCAGACCACTTGGCCCGAAAAGATCATTTTTATCCTGATCTTTGTTTTAACGGCCATTTCATTTACAAAAGCATTAACGGAGCAAATCGAGAAAAATATTGTTTTGCGAAGAAACCTGATGATCGTTGAATACGGAATTGTCATCATTTTCCTTGTGATCCTGCTTTATTCCAGGGAACTTTCCACCGGCGTTTTTCTGACAGCGCCTGCGGCATGGCTTATGGCGCATGCAACCTATACCCTGAAAAAAACAAAGTGGATGAATCTTATCCTGACTTCCCTGATCGTACTGATAATCATCAACAGTGTTTTAACCCTAATCCGAGACAATGCTCCTGAATGGTTACAATAATGATCTGATTGAAGCCGGTTGCGATGAAGCAGGGCGCGGCTGCATCGCCGGGCCTGTATTTGCCGCGGCAGTCATTCTGCCACCTGATTTCAGCCATCCCGAACTCAATGACTCGAAACAATTATCAAAAAAAGTGAGGGAAAGTCTGAGGACGATTATTGAAGAAGAGGCCATTGCGTGGGCTGTCGCCCGGGTTGAGGCCCAGGAAATTGATGAGATCAATATCCTGAATGCTTCCATTAAGGCAATGCATCTCGCTGTGGACAAGTTAAAAGTAAAGCCGGAGTTTCTGCTGATTGACGGTAACCGGTTCAAACCCTATAAAGACATTCCGCATCTGTGTTTCGTGAAAGGCGACGGGCGGTTTCTGCCCATCGCGGCGGCTTCGGTGCTGGCGAAAACCCATCGTGATGAATATATGCTCAAAGCGGGTGAGACCTGGCCGCAATATAACTGGAAAAACAACAAAGGATATCCGACCCTTCAACATAAAATGGCCATACAGGAATTCGGGATCAGCCCCCTGCACCGGCGTTCGTTCAATTATAATCTTCAGTTGAAGATTTCTTTTGGATGAGCAAAAGAATCAGCTTTGGGTCCTGAAAATAAATCTCTACATGAACAGGGGTTTAACTTATTGTTGATTATTTGTTAACCCAAAATTGTCATTCGTTCATTCTTCCTGATGAAGAATCTGGGTTAAGCCCTCTCACGCGCAAACCGTTCAAAAATTTTCCAGTTACTATAAGCCGATAACGGGTTCGTTAAAGAGATAAAAAAGTTATCGTTATTTTCACTTCAGGCAATTTAAAAAAGAAACCAGAACTGAAGATAGACCGAATTATTATCGCCGGCGTTCCTGTTAAAGCCGTCATAATTATCAACGGACCCGTTAAATTTGAAATAGCTGGCATAAATCAAAGAAAATTTAGTGTTCTCCCACGGCAGAAAGTCAACCTGAACCAGAAGTCCGTTGCTGTTCGGATACCCTGTTCTGCTTCCCGAAACAGAATCCGGAGCATAAATAATATTGTCCGAAGTACCAAAATAGTTAAAGTATCCAAGTGTAAACTTATAGCCTTTTCTTAGATAAATACTGGCATCCGTTTTAAAGGAATTGATACGACCTGTCAGGTATTGACTGTTTTCGGTTTTGAAGCTGGCATTTAATTGTTGATTTTCCCAAATATAGCTGCTGTGTACGGTAAACTGACCCTTCACAAAAGCATACTCATACTGAAGGGAGATTCCAAAATCAGTGTAATTGTCCGTTGGCCCCGAAATCCCGGAAGGGTATAACCGGCTTGACAACCCGACAGTTCCCACGTAGAGATAACTTTTTGCCCATTGGTGTTGTATGCCAACATTCCAGTAGGGGCTTACTCCTTTAATCGTCATTTCAGACGACTTGCCCGGAGGGAAAACCGTTCCAAAGGGTGCAGACCGATAGACACTAAAACCCACATAAAGAAAGTTGTTTATCAGCCCGTAAGCGCCTGCACCAAACGCCCCCATAAGGCCTCCTTCGATCATTGTACCTGCCGACGGGGTGGGCGCTGTGCCTGAAGCCGAATAAGGATAACTCCATGGTGAGACGGTATTCCATACATCTTCCATCATAGGGCCATTATTCAGCGTAAAACCATACAAAAGAGGTGCTTTGCCCATTTGAGTAACATTGGCATAACGAATATCAACCATATCAATTCCAAAAGTCCCTTCTGTAGCATCCATTGTAAGTTGTAAGAAAGATCCCAGATGAGGAGCGATTTCACCTCCATAATAAAGGCTCAGTGATTGTGGAAATTCAATATTATAATTCTGTGTTTCAGGCAGATTTTTTGCCAGATAAGTAAATCCGGTATTGAATGCCAGTGAAATCTGGGGAATGTGGAGCAGTTTCAATATGTCCCTGCTGTTCTTTTTGTTAGACGAAAGTTCTTTCTGGGCAATCGTCTTGATATTCGTCATGGTATAACCGTTTAACTTAAACTGTCTTCCAAACGAGGTCAATTCCGGAAAAACCGTGTGACAGGTTGCACACGATAATCCTGTTTGCCTCGCAAAGCTGGGAATTGCTTTAACCGGAACAGGAGCTGTTGCAAGAGCCATTAATATAAAAATGATCTCAATAAGGCTGAAACTCTTTTTGCCGGGAACAAATACTTCCCGGTCTTTTCCCGAATAATAAATTTTTTTCATCTTTTTGTGTTTTAATGAACAATTTCTGATTTTAATTCCGGATGCTTTCCTTCGGATTTATCAATCTTTATCAATAACTCAACGACCAATGATTGTAGTTTTTAATAGAAATTGAAGTTGTCAGTTGACCCTGTTTATGAAATAGTACTCCAAAGTTTCTTAAACAATTTATCTGAAAAACATTTCTGACGCTTTTCTTTCAAACTGTGACTGTTCATAACTTTATCGTGTTAAATCTTTACAAAAGCCAAAACTTTTCTTTTGGAAATTCGGTTTTAAACGGGTTCTGCAGCTTATCCGGTGAAAGCGAATAGTTAACAAATATTTGTTAAATATCTGCCTTGACACCCAATGAACACACGGGGATTATGGTTACCTTTGAAGATAGTTAGGTTTATTGGGAATGATGAGAAAAATTGCAATATGGATACCATTTCTCCTGCTGGTCGTTATAGCAGGGGTGTACTATTATTATTTCAATCCTGTTTTTGAAAAAAAAAATGCCTGGCGATATATTCCCGATGATGCCGGGCTGATCATTCAGATTGACAACCCCCAACGTTTTATTTCAAGGTTCGGAAAGGAAAGCAAGATCAGACATGCTTTCTTTAAAAATGAAGAACTGAAAAAACTGATCACACACATTGAAACAACCGACAGTTTGTTAGGTGCTCATTCGAAGCTTTCAAAAATATTCAGTTCTCCGTTTATGATTTCGGCTTCCTTTGATGCTGCCGGAAATAAAGTGCAATGGCTTTTTATTGTCCAGCCGTCAACCGAAGTTAGAACCGGATCGCTGAAAAGTAATCTTGAAAAATATTTTAAAGTAAACTATACTGACCAAAAGCAGGAATTTCTTTCTGTCCGTTATGATTCGCCGGATTCCGGTATTTATCTTACCGTGAAAAACAATTTGATTTTCTTTTCAACGGATGAGGAGTTGGTGAAAAAAGCTGTTTCCGCCACACAACTGACAAAATCCCATTTCAGTGAGGACAAATCATTTGTTCGTCTGCAAAAGATTGCCGGCAAAAAGGTGGATGCCCGGGTGTTCATTCAATACTCAAGGTTTGCCGGACTTTTTAAACCCTGGTTAAGTGTCGAAGGAGAGAAGGCTTTTAAATGGATCGGCAACCTGGCAAGATGGGGCGAAACCGACATGATCATCAAAAAGGATGAATTGCTGATGAGCGGGTTCAGTTATGCTGCATCTGGAAATCACCTGTCCGGATTTGTGTCCTCAAAAGAGGAAAATATAAAGGTTTTCGGCATCATTCCTTTCAACACGAATTTTTTGATTGACCGTGAATTTGGTGACCTTAAAAAGGCGGTAGATGAAGAAAAACTGAAATCTTTCACACCCGCCGTAAAAGAACAAATAAACAAGCTGCTCGAAATCTCCGGGCCGGAAACGGCCCTGGTTTCAAATGCCTACAATAAAAATTCCGTTCAATCAAACAGTTGGTTTCTTCTCAAAACCGGGGACCCCGGAAATGCAAAAAAGATCCTTGATAAAATATCGGCATCTTCGGGAACATCTGAAAAAGAAATTTATTACGGGCATGAAATTAAGAATGCAGGTTTGAAAAATTTAATTCCGAGGATGTTTGGATCCGCATTCAAAAGCATTAAATATTCGTGGTACACACTGCTGGATGATTTCATTGTTTTCGGGAATTCTTCCGGCAGCATGAAAAAGCTGATCAGGCTATACGAGTCGGGCAAAACACTGGATATGAATGAGAACTTCACCCAGTTTTCCGATAACATCTGGGATGCCTCCAACCTGTTGTTTTATTTCCGGCCGAAAAGCATTCAGGCATCCCTGGCAAATTACGTGAACAAGTCCGCAATAAATATTATAAAAAAGAATGAGAACCTTTTGAATGATGTGCAGGGAATCTCTTTCCAGTTCAGCGTCTCGGATTCGTTATTTTATACCAGCTTTTATGTTCGGTTCAATGAATCGGCAAAAGAAGAAAACCTCGCTTTGTGGAAAGTCCAGTTGGATGACGAGATTGCCGGGAAGCCTTATCTTGTGAAAGACCATAAAACCAAAACGTACAATGTGATCGTTTTCGATGTGCGGGCCAATATGTACCTGGTGAGCACGGACGGGAGGATATTGTGGAAAAAAAGAATTGATGCGCTGCCGTTGAGTAAAATATTCCAGGTGGATTATTATAAAAACGGGAAAATACAATACCTGTTTAACACCAAAGATTTTATCTACCTGATAGATAAAAACGGAAATCCGGTGACGGGTTATCCGAAAAAACTCAACCCTTATGCTACCAACGGAATCAGTGTTTTCGACTATAATGGCAAAAAAAATTACCGGATACTCATTGCCCTGGCCGATAAAAAAATACATAATTATCAATTGAATGGTAAAGCTGTCAAAGGATGGAAAAACCCCAGGATGAAACAAATTGTGACCGAACCTGTCACGCGGCTGTTATCCGGCGGTAAGGATTACATCATCATAACCGATAAGAACGACAACATCAGGATCGTGAACAGGAGGGGGGAGACGAGGATCTCTTTAAAAGAAAACCCGGATAAAGCCAAAAATTCAGGCTATTACATTAACAAAACCAAC
>JAADID010000139.1:0-9429 GCA_013151505.1 Chlorobiota bacterium
ACGGATGCACAATATCTTTACCGCATTGATTTGTCAGCAAGCATATTCCATTTACTCATGTTCAGCCTTGTTGCCGTTTCAACGAGCTATATTTTCGGGACGCTGCTGACGGCCAATAATAATTTAAAACTACTGAATATCATTGCATTCGGCGGGCTGATAATCAACCTGCTTCTGAATTTCATATTAATTCCCAGGTTGTATGCTTTGGGATCGGGTATTGCAAGCCTTTCGGCGCAAAGCCTTGCAGCATCGCTGCAAATGATCTTTGCCATGCGGATTCTCAAGATCAGGTTTCACAATAAATTCATTTTCTCATTATTGTCACTGATAGTTATAATGCTCGTAACAGGTTTTGGTTTAAGCTATCTGAATTTTTCAACCTGGGTTATTCCCGCACTCATTATTTTACTCTCGGGAATGGTTTTCGCCATCGTTTTCCGGTTGTGGAATCTGGGTGAATTTTATTCGATTTTAAAAGGCAGATAAGTGATAATTTCGATTAAAATAAATTGTTTTTTTCAGTTTATAGGCTGATCTATAAAATTTCCTAATTTTGACGACTTTAACCGAAAAATATAATGGAGTTAGATAAGCAAACAAAAAAACCTTTCTTTTCAGGGGTTTTTATGCAGATTGTATTTAAGTATAAAAAGCATTTAGCCATTATCGGTATTGCGGTAATTATCCTGTCTGTTATTTTTTCTTCACCTTTTTTCATTACGCCTTTGTATAAATCCACTGTGATTTTATACCCGACTGCCAGCAAATCCATTTCAAAAGCATTGTTAAGCGAATCATCAGGCAATCAAAAAGATATTCTTGAATTTGGTGAAGAAGAACAAACCGAGCAAATGCTGCAGATCCTGAACTCCAATAAAATCATGGACAGGGTTATCAGGAAATATAATCTGATGGAGCATTACGGGATTTCACCGAAAGCCCGGTACAAGATGACACAACTGTACAAGGAATATGAGAACAATTTCAAATTCAGACGTACAGAATATATGGCAGTAAAAATATCGGTCTTCGATAAAGATCCGCAGATGGCGGCCGATATGGCAAACGATGTTGCCGAACTGGTTGATTCCACCATCAACCAGATGCAAAAAGAAGTTGCCAAAAAAGCATTTGAAATCGTTAAAAACGAATATTTCAAACTCAAGAACGAAGTCAAGGTCAAAGAAGATTCCATGACCGTTCTTCGCGAACTGGGCGTACATGATTATGAGAGCCAGGCGGAAATGTTTAACCGTCAGCTGGCTATCGAAATGGCGAGAGGTAACACAGAAGGAGTCAGACGGCTGCAAAAAAAACTTAAAATTCTGGCAAAATACGGCGGTCCCTATGTTTCGCTTCGCGATGCATTGGAGTATGATAAAAAACAACTCAGCCAGGTCAAGGCCCGGTATGAAGAAGCCAAAGTGGATGCCACCGAAAACCTGCCCCACAAATTTATTGTAAGCAGCGCTTATAAAGCCGAGAAGAAATCGTATCCGATACGCTGGCTGATCGTGATGATTTCAACTGTTTCGTCTCTATTTCTTTCCATTCTTATTTTTGGAGCAATGGAAGTGTTTTCGGGCCGGATTGATCTTGATGAACTAAAAAAAAAAAGTAAATCACTCACAGGAATAAAGCGGTTGCCGGTATTTGCCAATGATAAAGTACGAAGACCGGTTGCTGAAAAAAAAGAAATCAGCGAAAACCAGCCGCAGGAAAAGATAAAAGATACCGAAATAAAAAAAGTTGAACAGAAAAACGATAATTTACAAAACGAAAGTCCTGCAAAAGAAAATGGGGATAACATTTCAGAAAAAAATGAAATAAAAAATACGAGTACAGAAAGTAAAAGGAATAATAAAAATATTGAAATGGACAATTTTTTTAACAGTTCAAATTTGTTAAAGCTGATCACCAAATGGAAATACCACCTGCTGATCATTGTAGGTATTTCAGCTTTACTGGCCGTGATTTTTTCGGGTCCAAAATTTATTACGCCCAAATATAAATCTTATGCCATCGTTTACCCTGCCAACATTGAGCCTTATTCGGAAGAAAGCGAGACCGAGCAAATGCTTCAAATCATCAATTCGCAGGATATTATTGACAGCGTCATAAAAAAATTCGATCTGGCCAAACATTATGAAATTAATCCCAGCTACAAGTATTTCAGGACAGTTTTATTATACCGCTATCGTCAAAATGTGAAGATCAGCAAAACACCTTACGAATCGGTTTTAATTGAAGTTTACGACAAAAGCCCTGATACAGCTATGCTGATGGTAAATGCCATTATTAAGTTTTACGACAAAAAGATCTCCAACCTGCATAAAACAAAATACAGGGAGGTTGTGGATATGTACAAAAAACAACTGGCACAGAAACGTGCACACATTGATTCACTGAAACAGATCATGTACACACTGGGTACGGAATACGGCATTTTTGAATACGATTACCAGTCACAGGAGATCATGCGTGGCTACTTGCGAACCTTGACAGGACAGGGTGCCGAGAGGGTGAATACCAAAGAAGTAAATCGTCTGTTGAATAACATGGAACGCAAAAGCGGGCTGTTGATCGAAGTGGTTCAGATGATCCAGGATGAGTCACGTACCTATGTAGAAACAAAACTTGACCTTGAACTGGCCCAACGTTTTTTAAATGCCACAATGACTTACAGCAACATCGTAACGCATCCTTTTGTTGCCGATAAGAAAAGTTATCCGATCCGTTGGTTAATCGTATTGATCGTCACGCTGGCTGCTTTTGTATTTGCCATGCTTGTCATTCTGGTTATTGAGAAAAGGAAATTTTCAAAATAGTTTTTATTTACTCCTTGCAAATTGGCCGATAAAGCAAAAATAATCTGGGTTTATGCGCTGAGTGCCTTGTTTCTGGCCGTAAACTTTTACCTTGTGCTGGAAAAAGACTTTTATTGGCTTTTTCTGCTGCCGCTTGTCCTGATTGTGGTTTATTATTACCTGGTTTCTCTCGACAAGATCATCCTGCTGATCACTTTTCTGACTCCCCTGTCGGTAAACATCCGGGATATGGAGATGGGACTTGGAGTGGCCCTTCCCACCGAACCGCTCATGTTCGGAGTCGTTCTCATCTTCATTGCGAATCTCATTTTTGAAAACAAATACGACAGAAACATTGCAAGGCATCCCATTTCTTATATCATCTATTTTGACCTTTTATGGATGTTGCTGACAACATTCACAAGTGAGTTACCGGTTGTTTCGTTGAAGCATTTGTTGTCGCAAATCTGGTTTGTTGTTCCTTTTTATTTTGTCATTTCGTTAATGTTTAAAGACAAGAAGAAAATCAGGAATTTTTTCTGGTTGTATCTTATTCCTTTGGTTGCTGTTGTTATTTACACCATCACCCAGCATGCGAAATATGGATTTGAAGAAGAAGCAGGGCACTGGGTCATGTCTCCGTTTTATAACGACCACACAGCCTATGGCGCTGCGCTGGCTATATTTTATCCCGTCGTTATCGGTTTGATATTTTATCCGGGAAGCAGCAAGTTCAGCCGGTTTTCGGCTTTCGTCATCACAATTATTATGACTTTTGCCATAATATTGTCTTACAGTCGCGCAGCGTGGATCAGTATTGCGGCAGCATTTGTCGTATTCGTTCTGGTCATGTTCAAAATCCGGTTTTACTGGGTTGCGCTGGCTACTGCAGTCATCATAGGCGCATTTGTTATTTTTCAGCAGCAGATTTTTGATGTGCTGGAAAAAAACAAGCAGGATTCATCGGCAAATTTTGTCGAGCATGTCCGGTCCATTGCCAACATCTCGTCAGATGCTTCCAACCTTGAACGGATCAACCGCTGGCAGGCCGCTTTGCGAATGGCCGAGGAACGGCCTGTATTGGGCTGGGGAGGCGGCACCTATCAGTTTCTTTACGCCCCTTTCCAACTGGCCAAAGAAAAGACCATCATCAGCACAAACCTGGGTGATAAAGGAAATGCACACAGTGAATACCTGGGTCCCCTTGCCGAGATGGGTATCCCGGGATTGCTGATCGTTTTAATACTTGTTATTGTTGTGCTGTACAAAGGATTAATGGTTTACCGCCACAGTGAACGTGAAGAAAAATTCCTGAGTCTGATGGTGACTTTAGGACTTGTCACCTATTTTGTCCACGGATTTTTAAATAATTTTCTGGATACGGATAAATTGTCGGTTCCTTTCTGGGGATTTATCGCTGTGATCGTTGCCCTTGATGTTTATCATACCGGCAAACCGGATGAAGCAGCCGGGGAGAATATATCAAACTGACCCGCCGGTTTTCAGTTTCTTAAGGATTTCAGGCAGATTTTTTAATGAGGAGTATTGCCTCCAGTATTGACGTACTTCAATGGCCGGGGCTCCCATATATACTTTTCCGCCTTCAATTGATTTTTCAGTTCCGGCAGTAGCCATAAGCACAGCACCTTTACCCACGACAAGGTCTTTGCCGATGGAGACCCTTGCCCAGAGGATTACATCGTCTTCAAGTTTTGTTACGCCTGCGATAGCCGAAAAAGCGCCAATGAGGCAATGCCTGCCGATAACCGTATCGTGGCCTACCTGGCAGTGGTTGTCCATCTTAGTGCCTTCTCCGATAATGGTATCGCCCGTAACACCTCTGTCAACGGAACACATGGCTCCGATTTCCACATCATCTTCCAAAACGGCACGGCCACCGGAAATAAATTTCACATAACCGCTGTTACGCCGCTGAAAATAGTACCCATCGGCGCCGATAACTGAATTTGAATGGATAACCACCCGGTCACCGATCACGGAATGATCATAAATGCTGGCGTTGGAGTGGATCAGGCAATCTTTGCCAATGGTCACATTATTACCGATGAATACGCCGGGCTGAATGATTGTTCCCTCTCCGATTTTTGCACTGGGGCTGATCATTTTGTCGGAAGGGGTGAACGGCCTGAAGTGGTTGATCAGCAGCATAAAGGCATCAAAGGGCTTTTCATGCAATATCAACGTTTTTCCTTCCGGCGCTTCCACTTCTTCATTGATGATGATGACCGTGGCTTCCGAATTAAGGGTCTTTTTGAAGTATTTTTTATTATCAACAAACGAAACATCGCCCGGCCTTACGACGTGAAGCTCATTCAGGCCTTTTGCCTGCCTGTCAGGGTTACCGATTACTTTTCCCCGGATCAACTCAGCAATTTCGCGGGCTGGGAATGGTCTTGGAAAATCCATTGATCAAGCTTTTACACGTTCTGAATAATCCCCTGACCGGGTATCAACTTTAATCAAGTCCCCCGTATTGATGAAAAGAGGAACTTTTACTGTGGCGCCGGTTTCAACTTCAGCATCTTTCAATGCATTGGTGGCAGTATTTCCTTTCTCGCCGGGTTCGGAATAAGTAACTTTAAGCGTCACATAAGTCGGCATCTCACACGAAACAGGGGTTTCCGTTTCGGTATGATAAGCAATCTGCACAATTTCACCTTCCTTAAGTAATTCAGGTGCAGAGATCAGCTCTTTATTGATGAATGTCTGTTCGTAAGTCTCGGTGTTCATAAAGTGATAGAGATCACCTTCGTTGTAAAGGTATTGATAAGTCCTGTTCTCGATTCTTTGAATATTGATTTTTACGCCTGCCGTAAAGGTATTGGAAAGGACTTTCCCCGTTTTTACGTTTTTCAGTTTTGTTCTGACAAAAGCCGGGCCTTTTCCCGGTTTAACGTGCTGAAATTCAACAATGGTCCATAACTCGCCATTGTGTTCTATACATAAACCGTTACGAAAATCTGAAGTTGTTGCCATATTTATTTGGTTATCGGATTAATTTATGTTTATTGAATTCGGTCTTTCATCCGGGTGTATCCCTTCATGATCCCCCGTTGTGAATTTGCAATAAAAGTTAATATATCGTCGCGATCAGTAGTCGCGGGTAAATTAGCTTCAATGTAGTTTACACTCTGGGTGACATTTTTACCCCTGAGAAACAGAATCCTGTAAATTTCCTGAATTTCGTTGATTCTTTCGTTTGAGAAACCTCTCCGGCGAAGGCCGATGGAGTTGACCCCGGCAAAGGCAAGGGGTTCGCGCCCGGCTTTACAAAACGGAGGGACGTCTTTACGTGCCATGCCTCCTCCCGAAATAAACGCATGCGCACCGATATGAACAAACTGATGAATCGCAGCAAGTCCTCCCACAATTGCCCAGTCGTCAATAACAATGTGGCCGCCAAGGTTGACCGCATTGGCCAGTATTACATTTTTGCCCAGAATACAATCATGTGCAATATGCACGTAAGCCATCAGCAGGCAGTTATCCCCGATGACGGTTTCCATGTTGGCTTTTGTCCCGCGGTTAATCGTAACAAACTCACGGATAGTGACATTATTGCCGATCTTCACCAATGTTTCCTCTCCGGCAAATTTCAGGTCCTGCGGAATGGCAGCAATGACAGCGCCGGGGAAAATACGGCAATTTTTACCGATACGCGCCCCTTCCATGATGGTGACATTGGAACCGATCCATGTCCCATCCTCAACGACAACATTTTTTTCAATGTTAACGAAAGGTTCAATGACCACATTCTTTGCAATCTTCGCCTGGGGATGTACGTATGCTAAAGGTTGATTCATTGTTATGCGTCTTTATTTTTTACTATTTGAGCGGTCATCTTCCCATCCATCACAATTCTGTCGCCAACATAAGCTTTTCCCGACATGGTACAGATTCCTCTTTTGATAGGGGCATCCAGTTTGATGACAAACACAATGACATCTCCGGGAACGACTTTATACCTGAATCTCACCTGGTCAATTTTCAGGAAATAGGTTGAATAAAGTTCGGGTTGATCAACCTGTTGTAAAACGAATATACCACCTGCCTGCGCCATGGCTTCAACCTGAAGTACACCCGGCATCAACGGTTCGTCGGGAAAATGGCCGACAAAAAACGGTTCGTTCATGCTGACATTTTTCAGTGCGATAATGTGTTCATCACTTACTTCAAGCACTTTATCAACCAACAAAAACGGGGGCCTGTGCGGTAATATTTTTCTTATTTCGTTGACATCATAAACGGGGTCAACATATATATCGAAAGGAGGTTTTGTGTTCATGGATCTGTTATTTATATGATATTCTTTCAAAACGCCTGCAAATTCCGTATTTATCTGATGGCCAGGCCTGTATGCCGTAATGCGTCCCTTAATCGGTTTGCCCAGCAACGCCAGGTCGCCGATCACATCCAGCAGTTTGTGCCGGGCCGGTTCATTATGAAAATGTAAGTCAAGGTTGTTGAGTATGCCTTCGCTTTTTACTTTTACACGGGGTTTGTTAAAAAGGTCTGCCAATCGGTTAAGTTCACCCTGAGATACCTTACGGTTCACAAAAACAATGGCATTACTCAGATCACCGCCTTTTATCAGGTTGTTGCTCAGCAGGTATTCCAGTTCGTGAAGAAAGACAAAAGTCCTGCAGTTGGCTATCTCTGTCTTAAATTTGTCAATACTATCCAAAGTAGCGACCTGCTTACCAAGCACCTTGGTTTCAAAATCAATTTCTACCGTAATTGAATAATTATCGGCCGGTTCTGCGATGACTTTTGCTTTTTGACCGGGCAATTCCAAAATAACCGGTTCTTTTATTTCAATGTATTCCCTGTTTGCCGGTTGTTTTTTGATTCCTGCTTCTTCAAGCGCTTCAACAAAATACCTGGAAGAACCGTCTTTAATAGGAATTTCCTCCATGTTCAGTTCGATCATCACATTGTCAATCCCCATGCCTGTTAGAGCCGCAAGTACATGCTCAATTGTATAAACTTTTGCCCCGTTCTTGCCAATGGTCGTGCCCCTTGCGGTATCTATCACATGATCAATGTCAGCTTCAATGATGGGTTGCGACTCAAGATCGGTCCTTTTGAATTTGACGCCGTGATTCACGGGAGCCGGCTTGAAAGTCATTTCACCGATCTGACCTGTATGCAGGCCGGCCCCCCTGACCGTTACAGGATTAATTATAGTTTGTTGTTTTACTGACATTCAATAAAAATAGGTTCTCGGTCTTGTTTTTCTGATTTTGAAAAAAGTTGTGCAAAAGTATGAAAATTTGATAATGCAGGATGAGAATAAGATATGTTCCCATAAACAGTTATAAAACCTGCTGTTATCTACAATTGAAATTCATTCATCCGTTTTTTCAGTGCTCTCTGATTTCTTTTCCAGTTCATCAATGCGTTTTGCCATGCTTTCCAACCGCCGGAAATGAATATAAGCGCGTTTGAAATCACGGACAGGAAATGCAGGTGAACCTTCCACAATTTCGCCTTCCTTTTTGATGCTTTTCCCAATTCCCGATTGTGCCGCAATCATTACTCCGTCTGCAATGGTTAAATGGCCAATAATACCTACCTGACCGCCAATCATGCAATTTTTACCAATCCTTGTGGAACCGGATATACCGGTTTGTGCGGCAATTACCGTGTTCTCACCAATTTCCACGTTGTGGGCCACCTGGATCAGATTATCCAGCTTCACCCCTCTTTTTATCACCGTTGATCCCAGGGTAGCCCGGTCAATGGTCGTATTGGCTCCGATTTCAACACGGTCTTCAAGTACCACATTTCCGATTTGCGGCACTTTTTTGTAATCGCTTTCTTCCTGCGGAGCAAAACCGAAACCATCACTGCCTAAAACCACTCCGGCATGCAGCGTACATTGATCGCCTATCACAGTATCTTCATAAATCTTTACGCCCGCATAAATACAGGTATCATTTCCGATTCTGGAGTTATCCCCGATGACCGTATTGGGATAAATCAGTGTCCGGTCGCCGATAATGACATTTTTACCAATTACCACAAACTCACCGATGTAAACATCTTTTCCGATTTTACCCGAGGGGTCAATGGCTGCTTTATCAGAGATGCCGGTTTTCCGCCCTTTGGCCTGCTGATACATTTCGAGTAAAGTGGCAAAAGCCGAGTAAGCGTCTTTTACACGGATTAGGGTGGCAGAAATTTCATGCTCCGGTTCAAAACCTTCGTTCACGATCACAACAGATGCTTTGGTATCGTAAATATATTTTGTATAAGCAGGGTTGGCCAGAAAGCTCAGTGTTCCCGGTTCCCCTTTTTCAATTTTCGATACCGAAGAAACTTCTATGTCGGGATCGCCTTGTACTTTTCCGTTGAGTGTCAGAGCGATTTGTCGGGCAGTAAATTTCATCTTTTTTTTGTTTGCAAGATACGTATTTTGGATTGACCTGTAAATTCATA
Organism: Chlorobiota bacterium; assembly: GCA_013151505.1. Classification (GTDB taxonomy): domain Bacteria; phylum Bacteroidota; class Bacteroidia; order Bacteroidales; family F082; genus JAADID01. Next base: position 9,273 of record JAADID010000139.1, read on the forward strand.
AAGGCAGTTTTTATGTTTCCTTTATTAACCCAGATTTGTCATTAGGAAGTATGAACTAATGACAATTGCGTTGGGATGTGAGGAGTATCTGGGTTAACCCCGCGTTAGAAAATCTTATTCCGAGGCCTCGGAATTTAGATTTTCTTATGCGAATTGT
>JAADID010000139.1:9439-14047 GCA_013151505.1 Chlorobiota bacterium
TGTCATTTTAGTCAGCTCTTATCCAATAAATTAAATGTCATTATTATTTAATTAAATTATTAAATGCTTATTTTAAATGACAATTTTGGGTAAACAATAAACGGCTGACAGTTTAGTAATGCAGGCATGTTAAAAACGCTATGTGATCTCTTTGGGATAACACAAAAAATATTTCGTAACCGGTTTGGAAAGCAAAGAGATGTTCAGGTCTTCAGTGGCTTCGCCGATATTTTTTACCGAACCGTCTTTAAACACTATTTCAATCTCCCCGGTATCGGGTTTATAAGCATAATTTGAAGTAGAATCATTGATTATGAAATAATCCGCTTCTTCATCAGTCAGTTTGTATTTTTTAATCACTTTCTTTCTGATCTCCAGGATATAATGTTCTTCAAAAGGATTGTTTTGTAATTCTATCCTGAACAGTTTCCTGTCAACCAACCCACGGCTAAAAAAAGAAATAACCTTGTCTTTATGGTTTTTCCAGACTTTCATCGCACCCAAAATATCATAATCATCAAGTTCCGAAAAAGTGTTGATGACTGTATCGTTATTAAAATCATCCAGTGTGATTTTTTTTGTCAGGAAAAAAGACAACGCAGGGGATGCAAAAAGTTTCTCTCCGCCGAGGCTCAGATATTTGGCTCTTTTCAACAGCCTCATCATCATATATTCCGCGGCGAGCACGGTTTTATGCAGATAGACCTGCCAGTACATCAACCTCCGGGCTGTAATGAATTTTTCAACCGAATAAATCCCTTTGGCTTCAACCACAAGATCGTCACCCAGCACGTCCAGCATATTGAGTAAGCGCTCAAAATTGATCACTCCTTCAGCCACACCGGTAAAAAAGCTGTCACGTTTCAGGTAATCCAGCCGGTCCACATCCAGTTGGCTGGAAACCATTTTTCCAAGAAACTGTTTTAAATATTTTTTTTCAAAAATTTCAAAAGCAACCGAAAGCCCGCCGTCAAAGATGCGGTTAAACCGCTGAATATAAAACCTCGATAATTCCTCGTGGCTCACCCCGTCAACAATAGCATATTCAAGGGCATGGGAATAAGGTCCGTGGCCGATATCGTGCAACAGAATGGCGATTTCGGCGCCGAGCGCCTCATCGGCTGTGATCTCATGTCCTTTGGCCCTCAACTCGGCAATGGCTCTTTGCATCAGGTACATAGCCCCCAGCGAATGATGAAACCGGGTGTGTAATGCCCCGGGGTAAACCAGGTGTGTCAGTCCCAACTGTTTGATCCTTCGTAATCTTTGAAAGTAAGGGTGTTCGATGAGATCAAAAATCAATTCGTTGGAAATGGAAATAAAACCGTAAACAGGGTCGTTGAATATTTTTCGTTTGTTCGTTAAAGAAAAGCTCATAAATTTTGTTAAATTTGATGGTCACCAGTGACTCTAAAAGCAATTTTTAATAGATTTTTGCATTCTATTACAAAGGTAACAGAATTGTAACTAAATAATAACTACTTCCTATGAGTAAGATTAAAATTCTATGGGCAGACGATGAAATTGATATGCTGCGTCCGCATATACTGTTTCTTCAGGAAAAAGGCTATGACGTGGATGCGGTGAACAGCGGTGATGAAGCGCTCGACCTGATAAACGAGAACAATTACGACATCATTTTCCTGGATGAGCAGATGCCCGGATTAAGTGGAATAGAGACGCTTGAAAGGATGAAAAACGATTTCCCGAATATGCCTATCGTCATGATCACGAAAAGCGAAGAAGAGTCTATCATGGAATCTGCCATCGGATCAAATATTGCCGATTACCTTATCAAACCGGTGAAACCCAGTCAGATATTACTGTCGCTGAAAAGAAATCTGGAAAACCGGAAGCTCGCCGGAGAAAAAGCCACCATGAATTACCAGCAACAGTTTCGCGATATCGGGATGAAACTCAGCGGACGTCTGGATTTTGAAGAATGGGTTGACATCTACAAAAAACTGGTAAGATACGAACTGGACCTTGAAAAATCGAATGACGAAGGAATTATTGAAGTGCTCAACATGCAAAAAAATGAAGCCAACAATGCCTTCACCAAATTTTACGAGAAAAATTACCTCGACTGGTTGCAGGGAAATTCCAACTCGAGGCCGACCATGTCGCATACATTAATTAAAGACAAGGTTTTTCCGGAGCTTCAAAGCAGAGAGAAAGTTTTCCTGCTGTTGATTGATAATCTGCGGTTTGACCAGTGGAAAGCCATCCAACCCATGATTGAACAGTATTTCAGGGTACAGAAAGATGATATTTACTATTCCATCCTTCCGACCACAACCCAGTATGCACGCAATGCCCTGTTTGCGGGGTTGATGCCGAGTGAGATCAGGAAATATTTCCCTAATTTCTGGACTGACGAACATGAAGAAGGGACAAAAAATCAATACGAAGGGAAGTTACTTCTTGAGCAGCTTAAACGGTACGGTAAGAATATAAAAACATCTTACAATAAAATCCTGAACCTGAATGCCGGCAGAAAATTGTTTGAAAACATCTCCAACCTGATGTCCAATGATTTCAACGTCATCGTTTACAATTTTGTGGATATGCTCTCGCATGCACGTACCGAAATGGAGATCATCAGGGAACTGGCAGACGATGAACCTGCCTACCGCTCGTTGATGATGTCGTGGTTTGAACATTCTTCATTGTTCGAGATCATAAAATATCTTTCCGAGAAAAACGTAAAACTGATTATCACTACCGATCACGGTTCCATTAAAGTAATGAACCCCGTAAAAATCGTGGGCGACCGGAACGTAAATACCAACCTGCGGTATAAATTTGGCAGGGCCCTCTCCTATAATTCAAGAGAAGTATTTGAAATGCGGGAGCCTGAGAAATATTACCTGCCGAAGATCAATGTCAGTACAAGTTATGTATTTGCCAGGTCAGGAGACTTTTTTGCTTATCCGAATAATTATAATTACTACGTAAATTATTATAAAAATACTTTTCAGCACGGAGGGATTTCGATGGAAGAAGTGCTGATACCTTTTATTACTTTGAGCTCCAGGTAATGGAAAAGAAACTCATCTCGACAAGTGTTGACGACCTGCACGTTATCTCGGAAAAGATCCTTTCGGAACTGGAAAACGAACGGATTTTTGCCCTTTACGGAAAAATGGGGGCAGGAAAGACAACACTGATAAAAGAATTTTGTCAGGTGCTGGGTGTGGATGAAGTTGTCAGCAGCCCCACCTTTGCAATTGTTAATGAATATACAGGTCGCGACTCTCATTCCGTTTTTCACTTTGATTTTTACCGGATTAAAAAAATTGAAGAAGTATTCGACATCGGATACGAAGAATATGTTTACGGCGGACATTATTGTTTTATCGAATGGCCCGAACTGATTGATAACCTGTTGCCTGAAAGCTTTGTGCGGATCGACATCGAAGTGGAAGCAGATGACAGAAGGGTGATTGCTTATCGAAGAGAAGTTCGCTGATAAATGAGGTTTTACTGATTGTTTTTTTTACTTGTTCCACTGGTTTTTGTTGCTTGGCTTCGTACAAGTCTCTGCGGCGCTTTGGCCGGACGGGAAGACTGGCACCGGTTTGGAGGGTTTTTAGTTTTATGCGATAAAAATGACTTCCCCGGTATGAAAAAATGAAAAGGGATTTAATACAGAATATAAAATTTACTATTGAAGCTCTAAATCTTTTGGATCTTGCCTGCAATCCCATATTGTAATTATTTCAATAGTTTCTTTTTCTACCCTGTAAAATATTGAATATTCTCCAACTATCAGGTTTCTGACGTTATTAACATCTGTCTTAATACCTATATTGGCATACTTTGTCAATAGATTAGTTGCATTCTTAAATTGCCGATGAAGTTTTTGGCTATAACTTTTATTGCCATTCCTTTGGTAATAATAATCCAGGATTTCGAACAAGTCATTTTTAGACCGTGGAGACCAAATTACTTTTCTTCGAGCCATTTGTTCACTTCAGCTTCAAGTTGTTCATTTGTATAAAATTCCCCGTTTTGTAACTGGTCTAACCCTTCTTTTATGCTTTGTTTTTGCTTATGTGAGGTTTTGTAAATCGTTGACTCTGTCTTCGCATCAATAATTGTTCTGATTGCCTTTAAGAAGGTTTCATCATCAATAGATGCTATTTTATGAATCAAAATATTTTTTAATTCTACGGTAGTCATTATATAAAGGATTAAAAGCCGGTTACAAATTTACGGAATTTATTAAAACATTGTTTCAAGAGCCAGGCACCCCTCCGGATCAGGTCTCGTGCGCCAGCCCTGCGCGTGGCTGACCTGGGCCATAGCTAAATCCTCAAAATTTATTTTTCGGTTCATATCCCAAAGATAAACAGAATTTTACTGATTTGCTTCGTTTACTTGTTCTACCGGTTTTTGTTGTTTGGCTTCGAACAAGTTTCGACATACCGGCAGGACGGGGATTTTTTGTTTGTTCCAAGTCTCCCTAGCGCTTTGGCCAGTGCGGGAAGACTTGAAACAGTGAGAATTTTGTTCGAATCACAATTGATGTCAGAGACGATGGCACGAGAGAGATTTCTTATTACCTGCATTCGAAAGAGTAATACTTCCCGTTTTACCATTCCC
>JAADID010000253.1 GCA_013151505.1 Chlorobiota bacterium
GCATGGTAGCCAAGGCGATTCAGTTGTTCCTGAATGAGCTTAATGTGAGATTTTGTTAGTTTCATGAAACAGTTTTTTTATTTAAAAATTGATAATCAACAGAAAACTTAACAAAGGTAGGAAATATATCAGGTTTGGGTTTTGAAATATCAGGTATTGTGTTTTGGATTTAATATTTTGGATTTGTTTAGGTTAATTAGATCAATTAGGTCAATTACCTTACAAACTTCCTGTTGAGAAAAATAGTTACCTTTATAAAGTGTAACATTCTGTAAGGCGTTACGTCATTTACACAGAAACAAACCATGACCGGCGAAAGTAAAATCCACGACATTCATCAGGACCTTATCGAAGGTTGCAGAAACAATGACCGGAAAGCGCAGGTCAGGATTTATGAACTGTATTACAAAGCCATGTACAACACGAGTTACCGGATACTGAACAACGCTGCTGAGGCCGAAGACACCATGCAGGAGGCCTTTCTGGATGCCTTCCGGAAAATTGACAGTTATAAAGGTTCGGGAAGTTTCGGTTCCTGGCTGAAAAAGATCGTGGTGAACAAATCGCTGGATAAGTTAAGGATAAGGAAAGAAACCGAAAGTCTGGAAGAGCAGGAAATGGAAATTGAGGATGCTGCCGAAACGGATGACAGTTATGCGGGAAATGTTTTTAACCGGCTTGAAGATGTAGCCAGGGCCATGGAGATGATCCCTGATCAGTACCGGATCATTCTGTCGCTATACCTTCTTGAGGGCTATGACCATGAAGAAATTGCAGAAATCCTGAATATTTCATACAACAATGCCAGAACAAGATATGCCAGGGCAAAGCAGCGGCTGTTAAATGAGATCGGTAAACAACGCGAAAAGCTGATCAATCCAATAAACAATTAAAACAACAGGTAAAATGTCAATTCTTGAAGATAAAATAAAAAGGAACAGAGGTTTTTTCGACAACAAGGAACCGTCACCCGGCCATAAAGAGCGCTTCCTGGATAAACTGGAACAGGCGCCGGAGCTGACGGTAAAACGTCATCGTTTATACCCTCTACTGAAAATAAGTGCGGTGTTGATCATCCTGATATCGGTTGTTTATCTCGCCACAAACATCATTAACACCCGACAGATAAATAAAGCGCTTGGTCAGCGGATAACTCTTCCGGAAGACATCAGCAACACGCTGGCTTATTATGATGCGCAGGCGGGAGCAAAGCTGAAAGAGATTGACCGGTATGCTCCCAATCAGGTTGTGGCGGACTTTGCAAGGAAAGAAGCAAATGATCAGTTTCAAAATATTGACATCAGCATGGCCTCGCTGCGGAAAGATTTTGCCAAAGACCCGGATAATGAAATGCTGAAAGCTGCTTTGATCAATACACAGAAGAAAAAAGTTGAAATCGTGGACAACATTATCATTCAGCTTGATTTTGCCAATACGAAACTTTATTAATAGCAATAAGATCATGAAAAAGAGATATTTAATAACCACAATCCTGACCCTTGCCGTTTTATTTACCGTAAATCATTTACAGGCAGGGCCGAAAGGGATTGAAAAAATCCTTTTTGAAAAAAGTTATCCCGTGCAATCAATGGCTGACCTGCTCATTAGCCAGGAGACCGGTAGTATTACCTGCGAGAACTGGGATAAAAATGAAATATCGGTAAAGCTATCCGCAACAGCAGAAACCGGCGATCGGGAAAAAGCTGAAAAAGAGTTCGACCGGGTAATCTGGAATATCACAGGCAACAGTAAAGAAGTTTCGGTAAGTTGCAAGCTGGCACCCAACCGTGATAAGAAAAGCAGAATCAATGTGAATTTAAAGCTGGAAATCTTTATGCCCCGTTCCGTGAACCTTGAACTGAAACAGAAATACGGGAATGCTTTTATTGCTGTTGTTGACGGCCTGGCAGACCTGACCAGTCAGTATGGCTCGATAAATGTCAATGCGTTGAATGCACCTGAAAGCAAATTGAAAGTGGACTATGGCAAAGGGCATGTCAACCGTTTTGAGAGCGGGGATCTGTACATCAACTATTCGGTTTTTAATTTGTATTCAACAAAAAAGGCAGACTTAAACAGTAAATATTCCGATATCAAAATCAATCGTGCCGGTAACTTACGTCTGGAACTGGAAGGCGGTACGATGAACATGGATTCCGTCAGCCGGTTAAAGGGATGGACAAAATATTCAACGCTCAACATCAAACGGCTGGCAAAATCCCTGGATATTGATAACGGTTACGGAACGGTGTCGGTATCGTATATCGCCAAGGGGTTTGAAGAAATATCTGTTGAAAATAAATACGGAACCATAAACCTGAATATTTCGGAAGATGCTACTTATACGATTGAAGCCGAGATGGAATATTGCACATTGAATTATCCCGAATCGCTTACCAGGTTTAATTACAGGGTAAAAACAACCGGGAGCACTGAATACAAAGGGGTCATCGGGAAAGGTGATAACCCGGTTTCAAAAGTTAGTATTCAGAGCAAATTCGGAAATGTGAATCTTAAAGCGAAATGATACGCTACGTTTAGACAGACGAGCAGAAATAACAATATGAATCAATCAAAACATTAAATTATGAAAACGAAATTAAAGATTATGATGCAAACCATGGCTTTCCTGTTTGCCTTGCTTGCAGTTATCCCGACACAGGCCCAGATGGCTACACAGGAAAGACAGGTGGAACCTTTCTCAAGCATCAGGCAGACTACTTTTGCAGATGTTTATATAAGCTATGGTGAAAAGAGTTCCGTCACGGTAAAAGCAGACAGCGACATCATTAACCGGATAATCACCCGTGTGGAGAATGGTGTGCTTACGATCACCTCAAAAGGAAATTTCCGGAATGTGCATGTGCTGGATGTTTATGTCACAATGCCCAGGCTGGATAAACTTATGAATACGGGATCGGGCGACATCGTATGCAAAGGGCCGCTCAAAGGAAAAGATGTTGAAATTTCCGTTAGCGGTTCAGGTGATCTGCGAGCCGATATGGATGCAGTGAATCTTGAAATGAAAATCTCCGGGTCGGGCGACGTAAACCTGTCGGGAGTTAGGGGTATTTTTCAACTTACTATTACCGGATCCGGTGACGTGAATGCTGCTGACCTGCAACTGGATACTTGCGCCGTTTATATTTCGGGATCAGGCGATGTTAAACTGAAAGGTAAAGCAGCCAACCTGATCACCAAAATTGTCGGTTCCGGCGACCTGAATGCTTACGGCCTGACAGCAGTGAATGTCAATGCCAAAAGTAACGGCTCCGGTGACATTGTTGTGAGTGTCGTTGAGCGGGTCGAAGCCCTGCTGAACGGATCGGGAGACCTTGTGTATTATGGTTCCCCCGCTTATGTCAACGTGGTTTCCAATGGGTCGGGAGATGTGTACCGGAAATAAAAAACCCAGACCTGACAGGTTTTAAAAACCTGTCAGGTCTTAATAATATTCTTCAATAATTCATCCATTACCACAGAAGCTTTCCCTTGCAGGAAAATATCTGTAATATGTCCTGTGAGGTTGGATGGCTCGCGGTTTACCTCGATGATGGTCGCGCCGTTTGATTTAGCCATAATGGGAATTTGTCCGGCGGGCATTACCTCGGCAGTTGTCCCGATAACCAGCATAACCTGTGAGTTCCTGGCAGCTTCAAGTGCGTGATTATAAGCGTCCTGCGGAATGGCTTCCCCAAAGAAAATGAAATCGGGTTTAACCAGCATGTTACACTTCGGACACCTGACCGGTAATACATCCATGCTTAATTCCCCGACAGAATAAACGGCATTACAGAAAGTGCAAACCAGCTTTTTGGAATTGCCGTGAAACTCATAAACCACCCGGCTGCCGGCTTCCTGGTGCAGGTTGTCAATATTCTGGGTAATCACACTTTTAAGGAGCCCCCGTTTTTCCAGCTCGGCCAACACTTCATGGGCACGGTTGGGTGTGGCCTTGCCGAAAAATTCATAAAATATCTCCATAATGACTTTCCAGGATTCTTTCGGATTCCGGTAAAAAAAATCAATTTCCAGGGTTTTCGGGTCATATTTACTCCAGAGGCCTTCTTCACCACGGAATGGCGGTATCCCGCTTTCCACAGATATACCTGCTCCGGTAAATGCCGAAGTATATTTTGATTCCCTGATTAACGTTGCAGCCTTTTTAATCTGATCGTCAGCCATACCTGAAACGGGTTTTGATGTTACATTTATTGACGGGTAAATATAAATTAAAATCGGGGAATGGTGGTGGGTATAAGGGGATAAGGATGGGTATAGGGTATAAGGGCTGTGTCTTGTCTTGTTTCTTATGTCTTATATCTTGTGTCTTATGTCAGGATTAAACTCAATTATCTGTTCCCTCTATACCTCTATTGATTCCTCTCAATACGGTATTTTCTCCTCGCTGGCCATCCATTTTTCAAATACTTTCAATGCCGCATCACGCATAAGCTGGGTGAATTGTATTTTTCTCTGGTCTTTGGGTAAAGAAAACTCTTTATAGATAAATGCATCGCTGAAATTGGCCTGTGCCGCATCTTCTTTCGTGGCCGCATAATATAGTTTCCCGATGTTGGCCCAGTAGATGGCTCCCAGGCACATGGGGCAGGGTTCGCAACTGGAATAGAGTTCGCAACCCTCCAGGTCAAATGTGTTCAGGTGATGGCAGGCATCCCTGATGGCCATGATTTCGGCGTGAGCCGTCGGATCGTTTTTTCCGGTCACCTCATTGGTGCCCCTGCCGATAATTTCTCCATCCTTCACAACTACCGCACCGAAAGGCCCGCCATTTACCACATCCACATTCTCCATCGCCAGATTTATGGCCTCCTGCATGTATTTTTTATTCTCTTCCATCTGTATCCGATTATTTGGCGCTGCTAATTAAATAAATTTTTTGATTAAAACTGTGTCCGACCGTTATTTGTAATCAAATCAATCTAACCGCCACCTGCCTTTCAAGGTTGGCTTTTTCATACTTTGTTCAAGTAAAATTAAAAAATATTTTCGACTTAACGAGGTGGCTCCCAGACTCTGCAGGTGGGGTGTCTCCTGTTGTACATCAATGATGTCGAAATCATGGGCAATGCAAAAATCAACAAGATGCCACAAAGCAACTTTTGATGCATCGGACACCAGATGGAACATGGACTCTCCGAAAAACGTCCCGCCCAGCGACACACCGTAAAGCCCGCCTGCCAGTTCACCGTTGTAATACGTTTCCACCGAATGACAATATCCCAGCCGGTGAAGATTTATGTATGCCTTTTTCATGTCGTCGGTAATCCATGTATCGAACTGGCCTTTTCTGGGAACACGGCTGCAAAGTTCGATAACCCGTGAAAAATCGTGATCGAATCTTACCTCAAACTTTTGTTGCTCCACCACCCGGCGAAGATTTTTATGACGTCTGAATTTTTCAGGAAACAAAACCATTCGCGGATCGGGCGACCACCAGAGAATGGGCTGGCCTTCCGAATACCAGGGAAAGATGCCCTGCGAATAGGCCGAGATAAGCCGTTCGGGTGATAAATCCCCGCCAAAGGCCAGCAATCCGTCAGCTTCAGCTACAGACGGATGAGGAAAAACAGATTCTTTGATCAAATGATAAACCGGCATAAATTCAAATATTACCTACAAAAGTATAAGGAAAAGATAAACAGGGATCGGTTATTTGGAATTAGTTGCCGGGAAATGATAAACGGGAATGGGGTAGAGTGGGTGCAATGGGTGCGTTTTAGGTGATGGGTAATATTTTCGGTCGAAGCAGGCCTGACAGGCAGAGACCGGAATTGTTGATGTGTGGATTGGGAATGAGGAAGATTGAATAATAAATATCGAATTTTGAACATTTCGCAGGTTTTAAAACCCGAAGGGTTGCCATGATGGTAGCACAAAATAAAACAGAAAAATCAACCCTGAAAGGGTGAAATAACCTTATTATTTTCCTTTCCCGTTGGTATCATCTCGTTTATTATATTTATCATCGAATGGGACGAATTTGACGAATTTTTAGGTTTCCGCAAGTGAAAACCCTATTCGTGTAATTCAATGACGAGAAAGGAGTAGCGAATAGTGATTGGTGAATAGTGAATAGTGATTGAATATCAAACATCAAACATCAAACATCAAAAATCAAAAATCCTAATACCCTCCGGCCTGGCCGTCCTTACGGGATTCGGAGGCGCCGTAATAAACCTTGTTTTTCTCATCCCACATAATGGCCTGGTAACCACCGTAGCCTCCGTGTGACCGTCTGATCTTATGGCCTTTGAGTTCCAGTTCCAGTACGGTTTGTTCGTCAAACCCTGATTCCATGTTCAGCCAGCCGCTGCCATTCATTTTCTGTCCGGTTGGTTCCGAGGAGCCGTCGTGCCTGATTCGCGGTGCATCCCCCGCCTCCTGCAGGTTCATCCCGAAATCTATCAGGTTGACGATCACCTGGGTATGTCCCTGGGGTTGCATGGCGCCGCCCATTACACCGAAACTGATCCACGGTTTTCCGTTTTTGGTGATGAAGGCGGGGATGATGGTGTGAAACGGCCTTTTGCGCGGAGCGTAAGTGTTAAAGTGCCCTTCTTCCAACGTAAAAAGTTCGCCACGATCCTGCAGGTCAAATCCCAGTCCCGTAGGTACCATGCCCGAACCCATCCCACGGTAGTTGCTTTGGATCAACGAAATCATGTTCCCGTATTGATCGGCAACCGTCATGTATATGGTGTTCCCTTTTTCGGGCTGTCCGGCCGGATAATAACGTGAAGCTTTGTCCGGATTGATCAGTTTGGCTCTTTCTTTTGCATATTCTTTGGAGATCAGTTCCTCCACCGGAATATCGTTGAATGCCGGGTCGGCATAAAATTTGGCCCGGTCTTCAAAAACCAGCTTTTTGGCCTCAGTAAGCAGGTGCAAATATTCGGCGCTGCCGAATCCCATTGACGCGATGTCGTACAACTCCAAAATGTTCAGCATCTGCAAAACGGCAATGCCCTGGCCGTTGGGCGGGAGTTCCCATACATCGTATCCGCGGTAGTTTGTGCTGACAGGCTCTACCCACTCAGCATGGTATTCCGCCAGGTCGTCATAAGAAAGGAAACCGTCATTTTCAGCCATAAAATCAGCAATCGTACGGGCAATGTCTCCTTCGTAAAATGCCCTGAATCCTTTCTTCGAAAGAATAGTCAGTGTATTGGCCAGATCGGGGTTTTTAAATATTTCACCTTCTGAAGGTACCTTGCCACCGGGCATGTAAACTTTCACAAAACCTGGATATTTTTTTAGTATTCTTGCATTTGCTTTCCAGTAATAGGCGATGACCTGTGTAAGCGGAAATCCTTCGGTGGCGTATTTTATTGCCGGGGCAAGGATATCCTTTACCGGCATCGAACCGAAGCGTTTGTGCAGTTCGTTCCAGCCGTCCACGCAGCCGGGGACTGTAACCGGTAACGGGCCGTGTGCAGGGATGTATTCATAGTTGTTGTCTTTGAAATATTTCAGCGTCAATGATTTCGGGGAATAACCGCTGGAGTTCAGCCCGTAAAGTTTCTGTGATTTGGCGTCCCACACAATGGCAAAGAGGTCGCCTCCCATGCCGCTGCCTGTGGGCTCCATTAACCCCAGGGCTGCATTGGCGGCAATGGCTGCATCAACGGCATTTCCGCCTTTTTTCAGTATGTCAATGGCTATCTGTGTAGCCAGCGGCTGGCTGGTTGCTGCCATGCCGTGCTGCGCGATCACAACGGAGCGAGTAGCAAAGTTTTTCCCGATAATTCTGTCCTGCCCTTGCAAAAAGAAAGTAAACATTGCCAATAAACCCAATAATACGGTGATTTTCTTCATGTGTTTATAATTTTGAAATAATGATTATACTTCGTGAACCGACAAGTTGACCGGCATAGTAACCGGACGGGTCAACCCGTCGGTTATTTTCCCTCTACAACAGTTTACGGCAGATTATACCAAAACCTGCACGCCAATTAACGGGTTAACCCGTCAGTTTTCCTATAAACTCACTTTATCCAAGCAAGCTAATATTTTCTTCGCCGCTAAATGTATCTCCTCTTCTGTAATGGTCAGGGGAGGAGCGATGCGAAAACTTTTGTCATTGAATAAAAACCGGTCAACAACGATCCCTTCCTCCAGGAAGATTTTCAGTAATTTTGTTACCTGTTCGGGCTTTTCCATTTCCACGCCCAGCATCAACCCGGTCTGCCTGATCTCTTTTACCATCGGGTGTCCGGAAAGCAATTTAACAAACAATTTACCCTTTTCATCGGCTTTCTCCGGTAATTTTTCATCCAGCAACACTTCCAATCCGGCAATGGCGGCAGCAGCGCTCACCGGATGCCCGCCGAATGTTGTGATGTGTCCCAGCGCCGGGTGATGTGTGAGCGTATTCATGATCTCTTTGGAAGAGATGAAAGCGCCAATGGGCATCCCGGCGCCCATGGCTTTGGCCAGGCACAGAATGTCGGGAACCACTTCGAAATGCTCGAAGGCAAAAAGCTTTCCGGTGCGTCCGAAACCCATCTGTACCTCATCGAAAATGAGTAAGGCTCCTGTTTCAGTGCAGCGTTTTCGCAGAGCCTGCATGAATTCTTTTTCGGGAATGATTATCCCCGCTTCGGCCTGGACGGGTTCCACGATCACCCCGGCAGTTTTTTCGGTGATCCATTGCAGGTCTTTATAATTACCGAAACGAATATGCGTGATGTCAGGCAACAACGGGCGGTAAGCGTATTTCATTTCCTCATTTCCCAGTACACTCAATGCTCCCTGTGTGCTCCCGTGATATGAATCCTTAAATGCAACCAAACCGGTACGGCCGGTAAAACGCTTGGTCAGTTTCAGCGCCCCTTCCACCGCTTCGCTACCGGAATTCACAAAAAATACCTGTTGCAGGTTTTCGGGCAGATGTTCGGCCAGCAGCCGGGCCAGCTCTACCTGTGGCGTTTGGATGTATTTGCCGTAAACCATCAGGTGCATGTATTTTGCTGCCTGCTTCTGAACAGCTTTAATCACTCCGGGATGGCCGTGTCCCAGGTTGCTTACCGATACACCGGAAACCAGGTCAATGTACTTTTTACCGTCCGGCGTGTAAAGCCAGATGCCCTCAGCATGGGATATTTCGAGGGCATCACCCGGATCAGCGGGCAGGGCCATATAACGGAGAAATAATTCACGGGTTGAAAGGGACATCGGTAATGGGTTTAGACTCCAAAAATAATCATTTCTGTTTGGAGTTAAGAGTTATGTATTAAGAGTTAAGTGTTTGTTAAGTGGATAGAGTGGTGATATTGATATTTTATGTGGTGTGCTTAATGCGTGGACGGGGTTGTTACAGGTTGGATTGAAAGGCGGATTTAAGCAGATGTTCGGCCAGCAGCCGGGCCAGCTCTACCTGTGGCGTTTGGATGTATTTGCCG
>JAADID010000347.1 GCA_013151505.1 Chlorobiota bacterium
GACGGCCGAATTCCATGCCCATGACTTCAGTCGTGGGCGTTGCTGGGAAAAAGGCTGTCATTCCGAGTAAAAAGACTCCCGGGAGCCTGCATAGAGTTATGACAAGAAAAAAAGTTGAAGGGTTAATCATTTTTCAAAATATTTAATATATCGTTGATAAACAATGCTTATCAAAGAACTTGTCATTAGTACTCCGTTTCAAACGGGTGAGAAATGCCTGGGGAAAGAACCCCGAAACAGCCTGCCACCACACCCTCTTCTGGTTCACAGACTGCGGGTGAACACCATCCGGCGAGTTGTCCCGTTCCCGGGTGGGAAATGGTCAGGTATGTTTTTCGAACCACTGACTTCAATGTCCGTCAAAGAGAGGCAGTTGGTACGGCCGCCAATTACGGGACATGTTCAAAAATATTTACTTTCATATATTTTTCTCCGCAATTAATCGTAATGCTTCTTTCCGGCTCAATTTATCAAGTGGCGTTTTGTTGGTAAAGTCATTAACCCAGGCCGGATCTTTTTTGCTGTATTGCCTTAAAATCCAACCGATGGCTTTGTTGATGAAAAATTCATTTGAGCCAAGAAGTGAATTGATTATATAAGCTAAAAATTCTTTGTCTAATTCATCCTCATATTTCAATTGAAAAAGAATTGAGGTTCTTTGCAGCCAAATATTTTCAGACGCAATCCATTTTTCAACGTATTTATTTCTTTGTCCGGAATAAACTTTAAAATATTCACCTACTAATTTAGGCGCAATAAAATCAACACTATCCCACCACGATTTATGAGTGATCATAAATTCAAAAAGTTTAATGTCCTTTTTTTCAAATCGGTCAGTGTATTTTTGAGCTAATTCTTGTGCGAAATATTGAAATTCCCTTTCAGGTTTTGCCCAAAAAGTTTTTACGATCTGTTCAAGATTGTTTTTTAACGGCAGATGCTTTTTTGTTAAAAACGGCCTCTGAATTTCTCTTCTCAAAGGTGTTTTAATTCCAAGAAATTCAAATTGATTCTTCATATACGCTTTTTGCCCGGCAGCTATTTCAGGATCAGCATTCTTTCTAAATTCAAGCTCTAATATTTTAATAAAATCTATCATTTTATTTCCGGGTTTCCTGACTGGATATGACAGGTAGACTATGGTGTGTGCCGTTGTTTTATTGATTTATATTTCTGGCTACTAATAATATACTGAATTTGGAAAACCCGATTTAGCTGATTTAAAACCTGATTTTTTAATTAATTTAATTATCTTTTTATCGTATTTATTATTGGGGTTTAAAATCATTTTCTCTTTATTCAACCAATTGTCATATCTCCCACAAATATAACCATTATCATTCAAATTTTCCGGAGAACAACAATCACCAGGAAGCCACACTCTTTATTGAAACAATCATTTTGTTTGCAGGCAACTTCTTTTCCGAAACTTCCTAATCAGATTTTTTCTGCGACATCGTTCTTTCCAGCAATGTTGTGTAAATCGGCTGGTTGCCAAGTTGTGCAGTAGCCAGCGAGGCGGTAACGGCAGTTATGATCAAAGGCAATATCAGTTCGAAGTTTGAGGTCATTTCAACGGCAAGTACCAGCCCGGTAAGCGGAGCCCTCACCGTGGAGGCAAATATGCCGGCCATCCCTGCCACGGCAAAAATGCCGGGATGCGAAATAAGACCTGGAAAATAATGTTGCATTACGCTTCCGAAGAGCATGCCGAAAACAACGCCGAGAGCAAGCAGTGGCGCAAAGATACCCCCCGGCACACCGGTACCATAGCTGAAAATCGTAAGCAGCAATCTGCCTATGAACAGAACGATGAGAAGCTGAAGTGGAAAAGAGTGGTCAAGCACGATCCTGATCGTACTGTAACCGCCTCCGATCATTTTCGGATAAAATATTCCCGCAAGAGCGATAAGCAGCCCCGCAATGATCCCGTTCAGCAACATGGCTATTTTAGAAAGATCGCTGAAAAAATCAAGAGAAAGTATCAACAGCTTGTTAAAAACATACCCCACCAGGCTGAACAACAAACCGAGGACGATGAATAACCAGATAGCTGATAACGGGGGGCTTGTGAAGACCATCATTTTGATGACGGGATCGGCCCCGACCAATACTCTCACTACAAAATCCGCAGTACCTGATGCAACTATGATCGCTGCCACCGAAAAAAAAGTATATCTGAAACGGCCGTGCATTTCTTCGATAACAAAAATGATCCCTGCAAGAGGCGCATTGAAAGCGCTTGCAAGGCCGGCAGCAGCACCCGCCGAAACCAGGGAATTGGTTTTGGTATCGGGATGCCTGAAAACGTCTTTGACCATCTTACCCGCATTGGCACCCATCTGGATGGTAGGCCCTTCGCGTCCTAACAATAAACCGCTTCCGAGGGAAAACAGCGAAGCAATGAATTTCACGGGCAATACCCGTTTCCAGCGTAACGGCCTTATTTCATCCAGCGCACCTTCGATCTCCTGAACTCCGCTCCCCGAAGTTTCGGGCGCAAACTTTTTCACTAAAAACAAGGCAACAACAACCCCCACCACACCAAACAATAACGACAATACCCACTTGGCCGGCCCGGCGTCGGCAGTCCCTGCATACAACCAGTCCCTGAAAACACTTATGTAGCCGAGCGTGAGCCGGAAAACCGAACCCAATACACCTGCGATCAGTCCCACCACAAAAGCAAAAAATATTAAATTGAAATCTTTCGTATCGGCATCAATAAATCTTTGATCCGATTTTCTGAATTTTTTGTGTTTCCTTTTTAATAAGATCATAAAATACTGTTCTGCACCAGGTTATTCGGGTTTTTATGACGAAGTTAACTGTTGGATGAAGTAGCCGTCAGTCATTCTCCACAAATATAATTATTATCACTCATCTTTCCCGGTTAACAACAATCAAAAACCATAAACCAGCTTAACCTTATAAACGTCGAGCCAACGAATCATGAGTCCACTCTGAAAAGTATAAATCCTGCCACGAAGGCGCAAAGCCACGAAGTTACACCAAGCTTACTTATTTGGTTATCAACCCTTTGTGCGCCTTGGGGTCTTGGTCCCGATAGCTATCGGGATTGTGGCTAATCATTCAAATATGAGTTTTCGGAGTAGTCTAAATCATAACGCTATCGGACCAATTTCCCCTACGGGACGCATTGCACCAACTGCATCCACTGTACCCATTCCAATTGAACCATTGAGCCGTTGAGCAATCGAACCATCCAACCATTGCCTCCTTTCCCTTCCGCAGTATTTCTTATTTTTGTATCTTGTTATTTTATAAACCTTAAAACGCAACAGCATTGGAGAATCAGAAGAACAGGCATTTTATTCTGGCAGGCGTTTATTTGCTGACGATCGTCATAATCGGCGCTGCCGGATATATGCTTCTGGAAGACTACCGTTTTATTGATGCACTCTACATGACGGTGATCACAATATCAACAGTCGGTTTCCGTGAGGTTTATACCTTGTCTGACGGGGGAAAATTATTTACAATCTTTCTGATCATTGCCAGTCTGGGTGTTTTAACGTTTTTCATTTCATTACTTACCCAGAATCTTTTTCAACGGCAGTTGAGGTTTTTTTATACTGGGCAGAACAAAAAAAATAAAAGATCATATATGGAAAATCATGTTGTAGTAGTTGGTTACGGAAGGAACGGGAGCCAGGTCGTGGAAGAGCTAATCGCCATGAATGAAAACCTGGTTGTCATTGATCAGAATCACGAAATTGTCATCAACAACATGGGGCAGCCCATCCGTTTTATCGAAGGGGATGCCACCAATGACGAAGTGCTGATCAAGGCCGATATCAAAAAGGCCAGGGCCCTGATCACAACCCTTCCGAATGATGCTGATAATCTTTTCGTGGTACTAACGGCACGTGCACTCAACCCGGACCTGAAGATCATCAGCCGCGCCTCGAGCGACAGCTCCGAGAAAAAACTGCGGATGGCCGGGGTTGACAGCGTTGTATTGCCCGAGCGGGTGGGCGGATCGCACATGGCCACACTGGTGGCAAAACCCGACATTGTCGAATTTCTCGAACATCTCGCTTTCCATGATAAAATTTCAACCCAGCTCCTTGAGATCACCATTGATGAACTGCCGGAAGAGTTTATCAACAAACCGCTGAAAGACCTGGCAATCAGGCGACGACTGGGGGTTAACATCGTCGGTTTTAAAACAGCCACGGGTGAATTTATTATCAACCCCACGCCTGATACCAAACTGGTGGAAAAGTCAAAATTGTTCGTCCTTGGCAACCAGGAGCAGATAAAAAGTTTTAAAACTATCCTGGAAGAAAGCGAATAATCATTTTTAAAAAGTATTTTTGCACGAAATTCATTAAAAAAATAAATATGAACAAAATAGCAATTGCTCTCATCCTGGCTATTCCGGCTTTGACGATTATCTTCTCAACCGGTGGATGCAAAAAAGATAATTCACCGACAGTTACCGAATACACGATTCCCATTGACAGCATTCAGCATGCTGACACAATAACGGAAGGCGACGACCTCGCTATCAAATTTTACGGCAAAGTAGGCACCACATCGTGTGAAGATTTCGGACGGTTTGATGTTAGTTTTGAGCAAACAGTAATTGACATCACCACAGTTGGGATCAAAACAGACAACGGCAACTGTACACCGGAAGTCAAATATATGAACGGTTCAACGCTGACGATAAGCAGTGTGCCGGCCGGTAACATTACGATCCGTGTTGAGCAACCTTCGGGCAACCCCCTTGAAAGCGCCGTTGTGGTAAAAAAGAAAGGTTAGAGGACTGAAAACATCCCCTAACCTTTGAAACAGCACTACACGAAAAAATGTTAATAAACCTGGAGTTTTGTAACGCCTTTCTTTTCATACACATAGACATATTTCGCATCTTCCCTTTCGAGCCATGTCGTGGCGCCTTTCCGTGCATTATATTGTTTATAGGAAAGGTCGTCAAGGTTAAAGGCTGCAAAATCATCTTTATCGGTTTTCATCAGGATTATGTTTTTGATCCTTCCTGCCGGAATTGATTTTTTGTACACCGAATTTTTAATAAACGATCCGTCAGACGGGTTGAAGGTGGACAACCCTTTTTCGCCGACAACGACGATTTGGTCATTGTAAGGCAATATCAGCGAGGCAAGTCCTGTCCCGCCTTTTGATACGGGAACTTCGTAATTCACATCGCCTGTTTTCAGGTTCAGCGAATACAACGACTTGCCGCTGCACACAATGTGGTTGCCGCCGACAACGATGGCATTGGTAATGCCTTTTTTAAACCGTTCCGAATCCCAGAGATAAGAGCCGTCTTCGGCATTGAATGCCTGAATACCGTAAGGTTTTACACCTTTATACCTGACCACGGGGAAGGTGAGCGTATAATACTGTGTCTGTATTTTCTGGACATACTGAACCTCAACCATACCGCCAACCTGGATGGCGACGACGCCGTCAGTCACAGTCATTCCGGGTATGGCTCTTGCCCCTTTGATCTCTTTTGATGTCCAGATCAGTTTGCCGGTGTGATAATCATATTTTTTGATATACTGGCTTTTTTTGCTTGTCATATCCAGCACATAAATGTCATCGCCGTCAACAATGGGATCGGCAACCGTTCCATAGACACCAAACCTTGCCTGATTTTTTCCGGGTTTAATGACTCCTTCCGGTGTATAATCAAAGGCAGCGGACCACAGGCTTGCTCCGGTGTTGTAGTCATAAAGCTGGATACCCGCCAGGCGAAGGATCACCTTGTCATCATCCACATCCAGATCATACACAAAATCGCGGGTAACGGTTTTACGGTCAGCCCGGCCCACATAAGTGTTTTCCCAGATAATTTCGCCCGTTTTCATATTGATGCGGGCGATCTGGTTTTTAAAACCCGTGAAGAAGGCCACAATTCCGTTTGGGATAAAGTTGACCATCACCATGGTGTTGTCATTCGGATTGTAAACATATTTCCCGACCACTCCCATGAATTTACTTGTGCTCCAGAGTTCCTCACCCGTGCGGGCTTTAATGTAAACCAATTCTTTTTTCAGCGAAATGGCAAAACCGTCATCTTCTGCAATGTAAACGATCATATCGGCGGTCACCTTCTGGTATTTGTCGGTGGTCCACAACAGTTTGCCGTTGATCAGGTCAATGCAGGCGATCTGGTCTTTTCCTGCTTTGCGGTCGAAAAGAAAAATAATTTTGGAATCCCAGAAAGGGACGAGTTCGTCAATCTTTTTCAGATTGGGGGCAATTTCTTTGAATGTTTTTTTCCAGTAAATGTGGCCGTCTTTATTGCTGAAAACAGCCATTTCTTTTTCGGAGGCCACATAACTGTAGTCGTTTTTTTCGAGGCCTGTGCCGTGGTAGATGTACTTTATGCCCATGTCTTTTTGCCAGACAACCGGCATGTCAGCCTGGGAAAATCCAGGGATTGTCATTGCTGCGATAATTACAGCGAGTAATAATTTTTTCATGATCATACGCTTTGAGGTGAATACTAAAATTTGAATTTATATTGAAGTGAATAACTTTTGTTTTTTGGCAGTTTGAAATCCAAACGCGTTTCTTTCACGGCATCTTTCACCATGTTCTGCATTTTGATGGTTCCCCCTTCCCTGTTCAGGACAAAAACGGAAACGACTTTCCCCCTGTCGCCAAGTGTGATCTTAAATTCATAAGTGCCTTCGATGTTGTTTTTTTTCCCGAAAAGATAAAGCTCTCCTTCAGGGCCGGTCATGGATGCCTTGAAAAATTCCGTGGCTCTTTTCGTAACCTCCTCTTTTGTCTCGATCAACGGTTTCTTTTGTGCATAGCCGGCGAGCCATGCAAACAAAACTGATAATAATATTAACTTTTTCATGATTGGTATTTTAGCTTTGTTTTTATTTCGCAAAATCCCATTTTATCAACCGGTTTCCCACGGTCATAAAGGTTGACTTGTTGTCCGGCAGAAACACAAATGAACTGCGTGGATCCACCGCTATATATTCCCCTTCACTTCTTTCGATTATCCGGAAAGCCTGCTGAAAACGGTAAGCCATTTTGCCTGTTGCAAAATCATAAATATGGAGTTCAAGAAAACGGTCGTTAGAGGAAACAATACCCAGGAGTTTTCCATCATGGCTCAATTTAAAATCGGGTTCATAAACCGACCTGGAAACAAAACCTTTTCTCATGGGTTTTCCTGTTTCCATATCCACCACATTGATGTAAGATTGCCGCTTGCCCTGCGTATTCTGTAATTTTTGATGCGGTATGCTCAGCACAAACAGGTGCTTCCCGTCAGCCGAAAAAGTCAGCTTGTAAACGATATCGTAAAGTTCGTGAACGGTATAGAGCTTCTTAAAAGTACCTGCATCAAATATTGTAATTTCCTGTTTGAATTTCAATGCATTCTTCATTGTTTTTTTATCCCTTTTCAACAGTGAATAACCTTTTGCATCTTTTTCATACAGTTTATGTGATACAGCGATCAGTTTTCCGCCGGGGCTGATTGCCAGGCTGTTTGTGGCTTCCGGCACTGAAAAGGACTTGTCGTATTTTCCCGTTGAGAGATTGTAAAAACCGATTTCATCCCCCGTGAGTGTCAAGGCATATTTTTCGTCAGGGGTAATCTTTACATCATGGAAGTTTTCAAACCGTTTCACGTTTTTTCCGGTTTTTGCATCAATAACCTCGAAATTAACTTCGCGGTCTTTATTAGGTGCAAAATCAACGTAATACAACTGGTTTAACAGAATGTATTTCCCGTTCGACGAATAATGAACCGAAGAACCGGCATACCAGTTCCCCACATCGTATTCCTTTACTTTTTCTCTTTTCCGCCAGTCAAAAATATAAAACGGATAACTTTGTACACTGCTGATTGCCAACATAGTCTGGTCAGGAGACAGGTCAAGGCCGCAGATGATATTTTTTGCATCTGCTATCCTGATCCGTTCGTATTCGATATCTGTACCCTGCGGAAAAAGGTGTAGTAAAGTGAAGAAAACTACCGGCAGGCAAAGTATCCGTTTCATGATTTTTATTTTTTTAATAAATG
Organism: Chlorobiota bacterium; assembly: GCA_013151505.1. Taxonomy (GTDB): domain Bacteria; phylum Bacteroidota; class Bacteroidia; order Bacteroidales; family F082; genus JAADID01. The sequence continues at coordinate 8,051 of JAADID010000347.1, forward strand.
ATGATTCATCAATACATTAAAAGCTGACATCAAACTTGCCTTCCGTAACTTCCACCTTTGCCTGTGCAGTATTGTACGCTGTGAATTTGAAAGTTCCCGCGGCTTTTTTGTCGGTCAGTTCGGTAAAAGTCACTTCACCTGTTCCGATCACGTTGTTTGCCGTGTAGGTATCGGTCTGTCCGATTCCCTGTGTCCATCTGCCCATGCTACCAGCATTTCCACTTGGGCCTATTTTATAGGTGCCTGGTCCGTTGGCCTGGTAAATGTTGACCTGGGCCTGGTTGGCATTTGAATCGCTGCCGGTAATGCTGACAACACCGTTTGTGTTCACGCCTTGCACCGATAGGGTTGCCGTCCATGCCTGGCCGTCATGTTTTAACGACATGGTTCCGTTTCCGGCAACAGGATTGTCGTCATTGCTTTTTTTACATCCCGAAAAAACCACTCCGGTAATCAACGTTAAAGCAAGTGCTAAATTTCTAATAGTTTTCATTTTTTTGTATTTATTAGTTTTACAAAACACAGAGCTTCTGCCAGTGCAATTGTTGTCAACCTCAAAGCAATTTCAGGGTGTCCAACTGCCAGAAAACTCTGTGTGTATTTTCTTGATTGAAGAACTTTGAGATTTATAACAAACAATTACACCGGCAAATGTATGGCTGTAATTAAGGTATCGCCATCAGGTAAATCACCTAATTGACTACGACTTTTCACGTAGATTTATCAAAAACCGGGAGATTGGTTAATGGAAAAATAGAAAACGGGGGATCGGTTAAACCAACTGAAATAGAAAACAAAATAAACCGTTTATTTCCGAGGAAACCGGGTTGGTCGGTTCTCCCCCTCTGGGGAAATAAGAGGGGGTTGCGTTGGCTGACGAAGGAATCCCGGGCAACCAATGGTAAAATTCCGTATTTCATAGGATGGGGATTCTTTCGTCGCCCTGCCACACATTTCCACCTGGCGGGAACAAGGCTACCCGCCGGGAGGTGGAGCGCCTGACCTGCAAGGTGGGCTTGCACCTGGCAGGTCGGAAAATTGAACAATAGAATTTGAAGGTTCTTTTCGCCACAGAATAAATTCTGTGTCTCCGGGTTCATGCTTTGCCTCCGGCAAGCCCCCACCGTCTCGTTTCAAACGAGACGGCCGAATTCCAAGCCCATGACTTCAGTCGTGGGCATTGCGTTACGCTGTTTTCCACCCGCCGGATCGAAAAATACACCCCTTGTCATTTCGAGTAAAAAGACTCTGGGGAGCCCGTATTGAATTATGACAAGGCAAAAAAATCAAAGGGTTAATCATTTTTCAAAATATTTTTATATCGTTGATTTGCAATGCTTAACAAAGAACTTGTCATT
>JAADID010000241.1 GCA_013151505.1 Chlorobiota bacterium
AAATGTCGGATGCCAAAGTAAAACAACTGCTCAGGAACGTTGACGTTGAAGAAATTACCATTGCCCTGAAAGATGCCGAGCACGAACTTGTTGAAAAGGTCATCCCTAACCTGGGCAAACGGGCGAAAAAGCAATACGAAGAGCTGCAAAAAGAACTTAAAAAGGTTAAAAAATCCGATATTCAGAAATACCGGAAAGCCGTTGAAGACAAACTGAAGGAACTTTTCGGAAAATAAGGTACCATCTGACCTGCTATCCGGAAGGGCATCGGGTTTTTTATAGTTTATGCCGGTATCTTTTCGTTTAAACCGTTGGCAAGGATAGCTACAGTGGTACAGTTTTTCATTCCGCTTTGTCAGGAACAAAGCGTGTCCGGACTCTTTCAATTAACCAGCACGCCGTTTTCATATTTCAATACTTTCTCCAGTCTTCCGTTTTCATCATACCAGCGTTCTTCGCCGTGTTTCAGGTTGTCTTTGTAATGAATGACACGCTTTGGTTCGCCGTTTGGCCACCATGCTTTCTGAATGCCTGTCCCGTGCTCAAAATTTCCGGTACCGATCACATTGCCGCCTATATCGTAGTACATCCATCGTCCGGTAAAAAAACCTTTTGAATAATTCCCTTCCACTTTCAGTGTTCCGTTGGGATAATAAAGAAAATAAGGCCCATCAAGCGTATCGTTTACGTAGGTTTCTTCCATAACCTTGTTCCCGTTGGCATCGTAAGATATGGCTTTCCCGTTCAGTTTCCCGTTCACATATTCCGATTCGGCTTCAGGATTCCCGTTTTTATGCCAGCGGGTCAGGCGGCCATGCAACACATTTTGCCGGTAAAATACTTCCTGTTCTTTGAATCCGTTTTCATAATACCATGTGGCTTTGCCTTCCAGCTTCCCTTTTTTATAAGCCATTTCCGATTTCAGGTTCCCGTTGTCCCAGTATTCTTTTTTTGTCCGGGAACAGGATGAGAGAATAAACAGGGATATAGCCAACAACAATATTATCCGGTAGGCAGGTCTCATTTTCGTTGTTTTTCGGGAGGAACAAGGTCGGGAAGTTTGATCAATTCCAGATCTTGATAACGAAGGATATTCCAGTAGCTGTTTTCGTAATTCTCCGTTTCAGGCACCTTTTTAAACCGGTAATTGGTCATCAGCATTTTCATTGGAATCACCTGAAGGCATTTTGAAAACCGTTTGTCGAGGTAGTACAATGCATGCAGAAAATAACGGGTTACATCATAACCGGCAAATCCGTAGATGTCAGGATCGGTAGCATAATTTTTCCTGAAGGCCTGAACAAAGTCGTTCACCACAGGTGCATTATAATCCAGATAGTACGAAGAAAAATAGGTCAGGTTCATATTGTTGGCCTGTATGTAATCAAAGCTGGACAATCCTTCAATGTCAGGCATGCCGATAAGTTGAATATCAAAAGTATCCCTGTATTCATTCAGCCGGTTCATGGCATCCATGATGAATGCTTTATTGTCACCGTAAAGAATGACCAGATTCTTCCTGACCGGGGAAGCGTTATCAAGGAACGGATGAAGGCTGTCGGAAGCATAATTGATTTTGATCAGTCCGTTATTCACCACCGTGCTGTCATCAATGTTGGCCTCAATAATATCCGGATAAATATCCTTTCCCTCATATTTAATGGAAGGCAAGGGTGCGTTTTCATCGTATTCGTCATCTTCTTTATCTCTGTGGGCCACTGCCACTATCAGGTTATAAAGGTCATTGTTTGATACTTTTACCTGTGGGTCAAGCCGTTCCGAAATATTGTTGGCCATATTGGTTACCAGGTCGGCATCTTTGTACGCCGTATGAGCGATAAGAAATACCTTATATCCGGGATAATAATGCTCAATCAACACCGGTACAAGCTCCGCCTGGAATTTTTTCCCGGGCTTTACCTTGATGGCCGTAGGATATTCCCTCAGTATTTCTTCCCTGAACGTCAGCGGGTTCACGACGGGTATGTTGAATGTGGAGGCAAACAAAGCCACCTGGGCAAAACTATAATTATAAAACGGGCCGATGATCAGGTCCATGGTTTTGAGTTCCGGCTTTTGCAGTACTTTGGCAGTCTTTGTAAGGTTTTTGTCCACATCATACACATACAATTCGATGTTCATGCCCATCTTTTTCAGTGAATCTACCGCCATCAAAGCGCCTTCATAAAACTCAATAAACCGGAAGGGTAAAAAACCGGGCTGTTTTTCCATCAGAAAATTTTCAATGTCTATGCTGTCGGTTTCTTCGAGGAAGAAGGGGATCATCAAAGCCACTTTATAAACCTTTTTCGGATGCGGGCCCGGCTTTCTGCACCCGAACATCGCCGATGGCGCCGCTTCAGGATATGCTTTTTCCTTTTCCTCCAGTGCTTTCTCTTCCTTTTCTTTCTCTTCAATCTGCCTGCGGGCTATTTTCCCGACGGGAATCCTGACCCTTTGCCCGGCATATATTTTTTTACTTAAAGAGGGGTTTGCCGAGATCACCTGATTCAACGGGACTTTGTACATCCTCGCCACTTTGTTTAGTTTGGTCTTTTTTGTGGCAACATAAATAATATACGGTTTACTGATCTTCGTTTTCGGTATTTTAATGACCTGTCCTACCGACAGCGAAGTCGTGAGGCCCGGATTAGCCGCAAGGATATTCTGGATCTCAACCCCGTAAAGACGCGAAATACTGTACAGGGTTTCTTTCTTTTTCACTTTATGGCGGTAATATTCGGGTTGCTGGCCGGAGGCTTCTTTTTGGGTTTGCAAAACTGTCCCGGCAGTTTCCTTTCCCACGGGAATTCGCAGGCGGTCACCCACATGGAGGCCGTTATAAAGCATCGGATTGACGGCACGTAACCGGCTGACCGTTACATTGTATTTTCTGGCAATGCTGTATTCCGTTTCCCCTGTTTTCACTACATGCCTGTAATCGGGTATTACTTTGATTTCCGGATTAAAGCTGACATTTCCCGACCCTTCTTTTTCCTTTCCGCCTTCCACTATTGAAACAACCGGAATTTTGATGTATTCCCCTTCCCTGAAAGGTTCTTTCACTGCGGGATTGGCCTGCCGGATGGTGCTTTCGGGAATATGGTACAATTGTGACAGCCAACGGAAATCCTGGTTATCCTTTGCCAAATGATAAAAGAACTTAAATCCTGCTTTTTTCACTTCACGGTTCAGTTCTGTTTCCTTGTTCACCGTAGGAATCCAGAGAACCTGGTCAACATGGATTCCCGCTTTGGCTCCGGGGTTCTCATAATATATTTCATCCACACTTACATTGTAAGCTTTCGCAATGGAATAGACCGTCTGGCCCTGTTTTACAAAATGGATATAATACTGTTTACCATCCCGCACATTGATGCTGTCGCTGACATACACCCTGGCCTGTGCTGTCAGCATCAACGCAGAAATTATTAAGATGAAAACCGCAAGAAACTTTTTCACCGCCTGTTGTTTTGAAATTGATGTCAAAAATAGGATAAAAGCAGTATTTAAACGCGGGTGACGGTGATTTTGTTGTTTTCGGTTTATAGAGGTGGTTATCGAAAGATAGTTTGTATCAGATTACAAGTTGCAGGAATCAGGTTATTGTTCATCCTTTTCTAATTTCTAATTGACCTAACTGCACTAATTGGTCTAAACAAATCCAAAATCTAAATTTCTAAATATGAATTATGCAGAAACGTCAAGGGCTTTGGTAATGGAACTTTTTTAGAGACCTGCTGGCAGGCGCAGGCAGGAGAGACTGGGCGAAGCTAAACAACCCGAAACTTCCATAACTGGAAAAACAATTCCGTGACCCCGGAAACGGGTACCCCTCGGTTGGTGTCCCCACCAAACGAAATTACATGTTTCAAAGCATTGCGACATGACAAATAAAATGATCCTGGCCAATGAAAAAGTTCCTGACATCAAATGGAACGAATTTTTCGCCACAGGATAAATCCTGTGGCCTGGGTTTCATGCATTGCCTTCGGCAAGCACCCTTTTCCCGGAGGGAAATACGAACCCCAAGCCAATGACTTCAGTCGTGGGCAGACGGAAAATGTTTTTTGTCGCCTTTCGCGCAAATCTTCCAGCCAGGTCTGTGTGTAAGCAAGACTCGGGCAATGCTAAACCACTCCAATTATCATAATCAAAAAGACACCCTTATTTTCACATTCACTAATCTCCAATCACCAATCACTATTCCCTCTCTACTCCCACTCAATCGTCGCCGGCGGCTTGGAGCTGATGTCGTAAACCACACGGTTTACGCCTTTTACTTTATTGATGATGTCGCTGGAAACCTTTGCCAAAAAATCGTACGGGAGTTTGGACCAGTCGGCGGTCATGCCGTCGGTGGAGCCCACGGCACGCAGGGCCACCACGTTTTCGTAAGTCCGCTCGTCACCCATTACGCCGACAGATTGCACGGGAAGCAACACGGCAAACGCCTGCCATACCTCGTCGTAAAGCCCCATTTCTTTCATGGTCTTGATGTAGATATGGTCCACATCCTGCAAAATGCGTAAACGCTCACGGGTCACTTCACCAATCACGCGAATACCCAGGCCGGGGCCGGGAAACGGATGACGGCCGATAATGTTTTCCGGCATGTTCATGGCACGGCCGATTCGCCGTACCTCGTCTTTAAAAAGCGAATTCAGCGGTTCAACCACTTTCAACTTCATAAAATCGGGCAGGCCGCCTACATTGTGGTGTGATTTGATGGTTGCCGACGGGCCGTTCACCGAAACCGACTCGATCACATCGGGATAGATCGTGCCCTGCGCCAGCCACTTCACATCTTCAATGAGATGGGCTTCGTGGTCGAAAACCTCGATAAAGGTTTTGCCGATGGCTTTTCGTTTTTCTTCGGGATTGATAATTCCTTTCAATGCATCAAGAAAACGGCCGGAAGCATCCACACCCTTCACGTTCAGCCCCATATCCTTATATGAATGAAGTACTTCTTCAAACTCATATTTGCGCAACAGTCCGTTATCAACAAAAATGCAATAGAGGTTTTTGCCTATGGCCCGGTGTAACAGCATGGCCGCAACGGAAGAATCTACCCCGCCCGAAAGGCCGAGCACAACTTTATCATTGCCCAGTTTTTCCTTCAATTCCTTTACCGTTGTATCAATAAACGAATCAGGTGTCCAGTCCTGTGAACATCCGCAAATATTCACCAGAAAATTTTTCAGCAGTCTGGTTCCTTCTTCCGTATGATATACTTCGGGATGAAACTGGATACCGTAAGTTTCTTCACCTTCGATTTTGTATCCCGCCACTTCCACATCCGCAGTACTGGCAATCACATTAAATTTTTCAGGAAGCTTCAGGATGGTATCGCCATGTGACATCCATACCTGGCTGTTGTCCGACAACCCTTCCGTCAGAAGGCACTGCCGGTCAATATAACCCAGGTTAGCACGACCGTATTCCCGGGTATGTGAAGGCTTCACCTCTCCCCCGTCGTGTTGCGCCATGTATTGTGCGCCGTAACATACGCCGAGCAAAGGGATTTTACCCTTGATATCCGAAAGGTCGGGAACAGGCGCTTCCACATCCCTCACAGAATAAGGACTGCCTGATAAGATCACACCCTTCACCCACGGAGTGATTTCCGGTATTTTGTTGTACGGATGGATTTCACAATATACATTTAACTCCCTGACCCTGCGGGCAATAAGCTGGGTGTACTGGGAGCCGAAATCGAGAATGATGATGGTTTCCTGCATGGCGGCAAAGATAGGTCTTTTGGATTTAAGATTTTAGATTTTAGATGTGATATGTGAGGATGATTGGATGGAACGACAGGAAGCGATGTTAACCTGTCAGGTCTCTGCCCGTCGTGTAGGTGGGTGACCTGACGTGTTTAACGGATGTGCAGAAGGATGATCTGAAGGGGAAGGTTGGGGATAAAGGGGATAAGGTTCGGATGGATGGATCAATGATAGAGTAATTTTTCATCAGGAAGTGAACCTGATTTCCCGGAAATTGCATTTTTTGTTGTAAATTGCCTAATCAAATTACAGAACAATAATTATTTTTACCATGGCTACAACCCGACGACATTCAAAGAAAACAGGAAACAACAACCTGTTTATATTTCTGGCCATCATCATTGTGCTGGCTCTTATCTCCATAATCGCGGCTTACTTTTTAACAGACAAAACAGCATCGCAGGACCAGACGGTTACCCCCATCGAAGGCACCTGGGTCAGCAATTATAACGGGACTATGCTGACAGTCAATGGGCTGACAATTACCCTGGAATTGCCGGCAGTGGATAAATCAACCATCATCAAAGGAAAAATTGCCGTCGAGAAAAATATTGTCACTTTTATTTACGAGGACGGGCCCTGTAATAATATTGAAGGTCACTATCAATACACCTTTGATGTTAAAGGTGAGTTGTTTTTTAAACTCATCAAAGACAATTGTCCCTCACGGCAGGAGTTGATGTCGGCTTCGTGGTTTAAAATGTAGGAATAACTTTTCCAAAGTTCGGAACTTTGGAAAAGTTTATCTCAATAATTCCGCTTCATAAACCGATTCATTCCCCACCATGTCGGTAACTTCAAGACGGAACTGATTGATGCCTTTTTTCAGATGGTCATCAATTTCATAAAATAACAGGTTTTTTTTAGGCTCGTATTCCATCAAAATCCACCGGCCGTTCAGCGTGGCCCTGTATTTTTTGATGCCGGTCTCCTTGTCAGATATTTTTATTTTTATCGAACGTTCACCGGCCATGTTTTTCCCACCGGCAATATTTACAGGAATGATCTCCGGTGCGACCGTGTCGGCAAGTACCACATAATTTCCAAGCAGATTGGTTTTTGCTGATAAACGGACCCCTTCTTTATCGTTGCCCGTAAACCAGCTCTGACCGTCTTTATCGAGATAGGCAATATAAAACCGGTCTGCAAAGCTTACGGTTTTTACTGCGGGTTGTATGGAAATGGAAAATGATTTCTGAACCGGCGTAAAACGGTTGTGAACTTCATAAACCGGTGAAAGCATCGTGCTGTCTCCCGGCAACGAATCAAGGTGAAAATAAAACGAACGGTAGAAAGCATTGGCAGGAAAGTCAAGAATGAGGCTGCCCGCATCAATATGATGTTTTTTGCTGAAATCGAAATAAATGCCTTTCGGCGGATCGGTTTTTTTCGTCAGCAAAGAAGAGTCAGGGGGGATGGAATGAAGGTCAAACCTCAATGAAGCTTTATTACCGTAAACGTCACTGACTTTTAAAACGACCTTATGAACGCTGCTGTCATTAAAAGTTAAAATCCCGTTATGACATACATCCCTGTAAATAAATAAAAGATTGTTCGTATCAATCTGCGTCCTGATCACCTTCCGTTTGTCTTTTTGGAAATAATTGTAATCTATCAGGCTGTTGATGTAGCGCGAAGTGGCAAACGAAAGCTCATCCAGTTCCAAGCCAAACAAATGCAGGGTATCCATCAGGATGTCCAGTTTATAGATGCCGTTTCGGTTGGATATTCCGTCCATCGGATCATAGACCCGGACTCCCAGAGAAATACTCCCGCTCACCGAAATACGGGGATTTCCCTGAATCGTATGCTGATCTCCTTTGCCCGTAACGGGATAAAAAACCGTATCATTCTTTCCGTTTATTTGTGAATGTCTGTCCACCGGATAGATGACCAGTTCCTGTATCCGAGGGGAATACGAATCTTCTATTCTGATTTTATCAAAAAGCAGGGGATTAACAGGATGCTGCGAGGCGGCTTTCCGTATCTCAAAATGAAGATGAGGGGCCGAAGAGCTACCCGAATTTCCCGACCAGCCGATGATTTCCCCTTTTTTTACCGGGAATTTGCCTTTTTCAGGAAAAATCTCAACCGTAAAACTTTCGCGTTTGTATTGAAACTCTTTGACGAACTCCCGGATGGGATCGTTAAATTTTTGCAAATGGCCGTACACCGATACATAGCCGTTGGGATGAGTGACGTACAGGACGTTTCCGTAACCACCCGTTGATACTTTGATCCGTGAAACATATCCGTCGCCAATGGTGCGAATGGCTTCCCCTTCCCTTCCTTTCGTTTTGATATCTATCCCTGCATGAAAATGATTGGATCGCAGTTCTCCGAACGTTCCCGAAAGATAAAGAGGAAAATCCACAGGCGGGCTAAAACCGGCTTTTGACGGCGAAACGGACTGCCCCTCCCCTTTGCCCGGAAGTAAAAGAGAAAGGAATACAAACAACGGTAATATTATTTTGCGGTAATTCATTTTTATATGAGAAGCGGCAAAAATAACCTTTCCCCGATTTTTTATCCAACTTTTTTTATTTATAATCAACGCCGTTGAAGGACGGTGTAAAAATTAAACACAGATATGAACCTGATAATTAATCAGATCGGACATCCTCCCTTCAGGCGTATATTAAAAAAAGTAATTTTGCGTTAGTATATATAAAGATCGGGCGGAAGGCGTTACCCGTCTGTTTTAGAAACTAACAAAGTTCGTGTAACAAACGGGTTAACCCGTTTGTTAGCAAAAAAATATTTTATTAATAAACAAATGAAAAAGTTATTTATTCCCCTGCTTGTTCTATTAGCCGGATTTGTTGTTTTTTCCGGATGCAAAAAAGACGGAGACAAAAACAAACCTTACATTATTATTCTGGGCAGCAATCCGTTAACCTGGCAGATTGATATTCCGTATGTTGATCCGGGTGCCGAGGCCTATGATATTACCGAAGCCGGTGATACCGTGGACATCACATCCCGCCTGCAAGTCAACTCGAACGTAAATGTCAGTGTAGCCGGTAAGTATTCGGTTGAATACAACGTAAGCGACGAAGCAGGAAATGCGGCAGACCCAAAAACAAGAACGGTTAATGTGATCCTGACTAAATAGGCCATAAGCCTGAAAATACCAAAACCGGATGACAGCCGTACCCAAGCCGAAAAAAAAAATATGTTTTATTGTCAATCCTTTGGCAGGCGGCAAAAAAACAGCCGGAATTGTTAAGGGTATTGAACAAAACATTGACCCGGACCTTTTTGAATATGAAGTCCGGTTAACGGAGCGTGCCGGACATGCTTCGGAGTTGAGCAGGGAAGCTTTGGCGCGGGAATGCAACATCATCGTGGCTGTGGGAGGTGACGGAACCATTAATGAAGTGGCAAAGGAACTGATCCGAAAAGAAGCCACACTCGGGATTATCCCGTTGGGCTCCGGTAACGGGCTGGCAAGGCATCTGGGTATTCCGCGACACATTTCCGGAGCAGTCCGCTTATTAAACAAAGCAAACCATATACTGATAGATACGGCTGAAGTAAACGGACATCCGTTTGTCAGCATTGCCGGCGTAGGATTTGATGCGCTGGTCGCCAAAGAGTTTGCAAGCAACAAAAAACGGGGGTTCATCACCTATTTCAATATTATTCGCAACCGGTTCATCAATTACAAGCCCAAAAAGTACACGCTTGTTTTTGATGAGGGCATGAAGATATGCGACCGGGCATTTTTTATCTCCTTTGCCAATTCCAACCAGTTTGGTTACAATACGACCATTGCGCCCAACGCCCGGCTGAACGACGGACTGCTGGATGTCTGCATTGTAAAAAAACCCAAGCTCCCTGAGCTGCCCGTGGTGATAAATCTTTTACTTTTGAAACGGGTTGACCTGGCACCGGGCGTAACCATCGTGCAAAGCAAGGGGCTGACTGTCAAACGGAAAAAAGCCCGGCCGGTAAATATTGACGGCGAGGCCGTCATGATGGGGAAAAAACTGAGAGTAGAAATCAACCCGTTGTCATTAAAAGTAATTATTCCGGAAAATGAATAAGAAACAAAGGAATTCAAACATCGTTTACTCCACCGATCCTGATTTCGTTTACGATGATGAAAATGAAATCGTAGAAACCCCTGAACCTGCCCGGCAAAAACTAACGATCCGGCTGGACCGTAAACAAAGGCGTGGCAAACAGGTGACACTGATCGAAGGTTTTACCGGCAGCGACGATGACCTGAAAGCACTGTCCAAAATCCTGAAGACAAAATGTGGCGTTGGCGGTTCCGCCAAAGACGGGGTGATCATCATCCAGGGTGACTTCCGGAAAAAAGCGGAACAAATACTGTCAGATATGGGTTACAAGTGTAAAATATCAGGTGCTTAAAACAAAGCCGCATCAACGATGGAAAAGTTTTCACCTGAATTCTGGGACATGCAATACAAAGAGGGGAAAACCGGATGGGATATCGGTTACGTGTCACCCCCGTTGAAAGAGTATATTGACCAGCTTACCGATCGATCGCTCAAAATCCTCGTGCCGGGAGCAGGCAGTGCGTGGGAGGTGGAATATCTTTTCAACAATCATTTTAAAAACACCTTCCTGCTTGATTTTTCAGAAGAAAGCATACTCCGGTTCAGGAAACGCTGCCCTGTGTTTCCCGAAGATCACATAATAAAAGAAAATTTTTTTGAACACAGCGGCCAATATGACCGGATCCTTGAGCAGACATTTATTACATCGTTTCCCACGCAGCACAGACAGGCATTTGCCAGGCAGGTCAGTCATCTGTTAAAACCCGGCGGAAAGTTCGTCGGTCTGATGTTTAACCATGAGTTTCCGTTCGACGGCCCCCCTTTCGGCGGCACAAAACAAGAGTATCAAATGCTGTTTGAAGACCTTTTCGAAATCGAAAAACTGGAAATCGCTTACAACTCCATAAAACCGCGAAAGGGAAGAGAATTATTTGTTGTGTTAAGAAAAAAATCGGGCTGATTTGAATATTATTTTTAATTTAGCTTACTTTCTTTTTTAAAATCCAATTCGAATATGAGCAAAAGAGTGATCGAAACCCCGGGAATGGTTACCAAGAAGGAACGCGTTGCCGTGGTAGAACATGAAACAAATTGTAATTACCTGATACTTGAATCGTTAAGTCCTTTTCCGGGATATCACGGGACCACCGTACCCGACAGTCTGGAACCCGATTCATTATTTGCCGTTACCAGGCTGATGCACAATGACGAACGAATCATCAGAAGCGTCCAGGCCGTTAAAAAACAAACCGTTATCAACTTTGACGGAGCACCCGGAACGCTGGATATACAGCACCAACCGGCTCATTTTATCAGGTTTAAATTTGTGAAATACGGTGACATGGGGCAGTTGCTGAAACTTTTCAAGGAAAACGGGATCGAGTTTAAAAGAAGAAAAAAGCTGCACCCTTACGAAAGCATCATCAAGGTCAGGAAGTTTTTCAGGATGAAAGAAATGTCGAAAGACATATTTGCAGACCTGGATGATGAGTGCATGTTCTATCTGAAGTTACCGGCCATGCTTCGCTGGAATACTTTTGAAAAGATCACAACAAACATTAAATACAATGTGGACGATAAAAACTTCGATGCCGCCCTTACGAATGTTTACGGAAAAGAAGGCATTATTGATTTTGTCCGTATCTTCGACAGGGAAGCCACCGAAAGCAAGTTAAGACATATCCATAAAAAATATCTCGAAGCGGTTTCAAAATTGTAATTTTATAAGTAAAACGGTCATATCATATCAAATTAACCTGACCTGTTTTTAAACCAACCCATTATGGACACTTACATCCGACAGACAACAGATTGGTTGATTTCGGTTTTAAACAATACGGGAGCAAATGAAGCCCTGGCAAAATGGCTCGGCGAATTTTCAATGTTGCTGATTTTGATTCTTGTTTCTTACCTTGGCTATGTAGTCACCTGGCGCTTGATACGGGCTATTTTGATCCCGGTCATGCAACGGTCGAAAAACCAGTTTGACGACTTGCTGATCAGGCACAAATTTTTTCGCAAGCTTTCCTATCTCGTCCCTGCTTTGATGCTTTATTATTTTACGGACGACACCATCTCTATTCCTGTTCTGATAACCATCATCAGAAAAATCCTGGAATTCTTCTTTGTGCTGATCTCCATTATGATCTTTAACAGCATCTTATCCACCATCAACGACTATTACGAAAGATATGAGTTCGCAAAGGACCACCCCATCCGGGGGGTCATCCAGGTTTTGCAAATTATCGCTTACCTGCTGGGATTGATGATCGTTGTCAGTTTACTGGCCAACCGCAATTTAAGTTCACTCGTACTGAGCCTGGGCGCCGTTTCGGCTATCCTGCTGTTGATATTCAAAGACCCCATCCTGGGTTTTGTGGGCGGGCTGCAGCTGATTTTCAACAAGATGCTCTCCATCGGCGACTGGATAAGCATGCCCAAATTCGGTGCCGACGGCGTGGTGCTTGAAATCAACCTGACAACCGTAAAAGTTCAGAACTGGGACAAAACCATTGTCACAATTCCCACTTACAACCTCATTACCGACTCATTCCAGAACTGGCGGGGAATGGAGGAATCGGGAGGACGGCGTATCAAACGGTCAATCAATATTGACATGGACAGCGTCAGATTTTGTGACGATGAAATGTTAGAGAAGTATCGTAAGATCACCGTGTTAAAATCTTACCTCGAACAAAAGAAAAAAGAGCTGGACGAATACAACAAAAAATACGTCACCGATCCTTCTTCGGTGATCAACGGCCGCCGGCAAACCAACCTCGGTGTGTTCAGGGCTTACCTGAAAGCTTATCTGAAAAACAGGGACGATATCCGGCAGGATATGACATTCCTGGTAAGGCATCTTCAACCGAGCGACAAGGGCCTGCCCATCGAGATCTATGTTTTCACAAAGACCACTGACTGGGTTAAATACGAAGATATCCAGGCCGACATTTTCGATCATATTCTCTCGGTTATTCCGGAATTTGATCTCCAGGTTTACCAGAGTCCGAGCAATAAGGGGATCAGCTCGCTGGCATCGCAACTCACGGCAAAATAGCGCCGGGGTATTGGGTGCTCATTCTCAAAATTTCATCCTGTCTTGTATTTTCCGGAAAAATGACCGGGAAGGAAATAAATTCAGATACGTGCCTGAATCAGTTGGTGTTTTGCCTGGTCAAGGATCTTTGCA
>JAADID010000247.1 GCA_013151505.1 Chlorobiota bacterium
CCAGCATTTGTTACTCTGGCTCCACTTTACGCCTTCAATCTTTTTTATCTGTTCAACCAGCTTTTTATCATAGTCAAAATACAGTGCAATGCGTTGTGCTCCACGGTGATAAAGTTCTTTCAAAATAATAACCGATTTAGACATGACGACTATCTTGGATTAAAGATACATTAAAATTAATAAAAAAATTAACACTTTGGCCATTATAATTCTTTTATTTAACAGACATGTGGATTTTAGAATACAACGAAAGCAGAACTGTCTGTCAGCTAATTCTGCGTCTTCGAGTTCATGGTCATGTAACCGACAATGCGGTCGTATTCGGGCACCCGTTCACGGTAGTAAAGATAAAACGTGTAATCGTTGTCTGTTTCCCAGTGGTCTCCTTCAATCGGCGTTACACTGGCGCGTGTTTCGCCGTTGGGTAAAACGGCGTAGATATAATCGTAGTAACCTTGTTTTAAATAAATGGATCCATGGTACATTTGTAAACCGTTGTCGTAAACCATTACACTTTTTCCGTTCAGTTGCCAGTCGTTCAACTGACCTAAAATATAAACGTCGGCGTCTTGTATTTTCGGCATTTTCAACCAGAATTCCACCCAGGCATATTCGCCTTCGGTATTTGTGTTCTGGTCTTTCCGTGCCTGTATCAGCATGTGGCCGTTGATGTCAATTTCCGTTTCGTAGGGTTTGTCCGTTCGTGGATAGGTCGTATGTAAAATGACCACATAGCCGTCAGGGTCACTGATGATCTGCTTGACATACATTGACTGGTACCAGTAGCTTTCAATATTAAAATGCCTGAACTGGTTGCCGCCGTCGAAAACAATACCATTCTGGAAATCGTAATTGAGCGTGTTGGAAGTAACCGATGTGGGTTTCATGCCTACTTTGGCGTTATCCCAGCGGCCGTTTTGCTGAATGGTCAGGAATGTGCGTAACTGGGGTTCATCATTGAACATGTTGGGGGTCTGTATCAGTACATCAAGCTGTTGCTTATAACGGGTGTATTCCAGCTTTTTAGGATAATACGGGATTCTCACGTCAATCCGTGCAAGCGGCTCGATAACGAAAAAACGACGGGTGAAGATCACATTTTCATCCGAAGGATTGTCAATATATACCTTTAATATGTAATTGCCCGAAAGCATTATTTCATATCCGGACCGGGAAAGATCAGTTCGTAATGCACATAAGGCGGGATGGCATTCAGCGAAAATTCATAGTTGTTGATATCTCCCTCTTCATATCCGTCAATGTATTCATTTTGTTGAAGGTTCGAGGGTTCCCATTTGTAATTGCAGTGGATGATGGTGTACCTGAACAGATAAGATTTATTGCTCATGTCGTCGAATGCCAGGCGGAGTTTGTCGTTTGTGCCTAATCTGAGAACCGGCGGGTTCATCTGGTTTCCCGTTTTGTAAAACAGGACAGTATGTATTTTATCATCATAAATCAGGTCTTCGTTTTTAACTTTCTGGGCCTTTGCCGTTAACGTGATCAATGATAAAATGATCAGGATGAAATTTGTCTTCATAAAAAGGGTGGTTTGAATACTAACGTGGATCAGGCCGTGAAATTACATTTTTTATTAACAGGATGTTTTAATAAATATAAAGTGAAATTTTGCAGAGATTCAACCATTTTAAACATCGTGAAAACGGACAGGGACAACGCCGTTATTTAAAGTAATTACAAATATGAGAAAAATTTTATTTAGCTGTTTTCTTTTTCAAAGAATTACATAATTTCGCTTTCTGTAACACATGAACCTTTCTCTATATGTCAACTGTTTATAAAATTAAAAAAGGCCTTGATATTAAATTGATTGGAGAGGCCGAAAAAATCATTGTTGACTTAAAAGCCAAAAGATTCGCTGTAAAACCCCCTGATTTTATCGGATGTTTTCCAAAACTCCTTGTGCAGGAAGGTGATGCCGTAAAAGCCGGCACTCCTCTGTTTTTTGATAAATACAGGGACAATATCCGGTTTACATCACCTGTCAGCGGGATTGTAACGGGAATTGAAAGGGGGGCAAAACGGAAATTACTCCGGGTTGTAATTGAATCGGATGGCAAAGAAGAAGCAATTGATTTTGGCGCTGCCGATGTTGATAAAACGGACAGGGATGCCATTGTTGATAAATTATTGAAAAGCGGTGTATGGCCGGTGCTGCGTCAGAGACCTTATGCGGTGGTTGCCGATCCCAAGGATGACCCGAAAGCCATTTTTGTTTCCGCTTTCGATACGGCTCCCCTCGCGCCCGATTTCAACCTGATCGCTCATGGAAACGGTGAGGTTTTTCAGGCGGGACTTAACATATTGTCAAAACTGACAAGCGGGAAAGTCCACCTGAACATTGACGAAAAAAATACCACTTCCAAGGTATTTCTCAATTCAAAGAATGTTCAGATCAACAGGTTTACCGGGCCGCATCCTGCCGGCAATGTCAGTGTCCATGCCAGCCGTATTGATCCCATGAACAAAGGGGACGTCATCTGGTACCTGGGACCGCAGGAAGTGATGACCATCGGCAGGCTGTTTCTCGAAGGGCGGTACGATGCCGAACGTATTATCGCCGCAACCGGTTCCGAGATATTACATCCCAGGTATTACAAGACATTCCTCGGCGCCAGGATCACCAACATGATCAGCGATAATGTTACCGAAGGAAACAATCGTTTCATCAGCGGTAATGTGCTTACGGGTGCTAAAATCGAAAAAGACGGTTTTGTCGGTTTTTACGATTCCATGATCACGGTCATTCCCGAAGGCGATTATTATGAATTTTTCGGCTGGTTGAAACCCGGTTTCAATAAATTCAGTTTTTCGGGTACGTTTCCTTCAAAACTTTTCCGCAACAAGAAATACAGGCTGGATACCAACCTTCACGGCGGGGTAAGGGCTTATGTGATGACAGGTAAAATGGAGCGGGTTTTCCCGTTCGATATTTTTCCTTTGCAGTTGATCAAAGCCATAATGATAGAAGACATTGATCTGATGGAACATTTGGGTATTTATGAAATTGATGCCGAAGATTTTGCCTTGTGTGAAGTCATTGACACATCGAAAACCAACATTCAGGATCTTATCAGAAACGGTCTGGAGCTGATCCGTAAAGAAATGAGTTAATCAATTTTCAGAACCATATATCGCATGAAAGCGCTAAGAAAATTTTTAGATAAACAAAAGCCACATTTTGAAGACGGAGGGAAGTTTGCGAAATTTCACTCCATGTTCGATGCAATGGAAACCCTGTTTTTTGTACCCGATAAAGTTACCACAAGCGGAGCCCATATCAGGGATGCCATTGACATGAAAAGAACGATGATCACCGTGTTCGTTGCACTGATGCCTGCCCTGCTGTTTGGTATGTGGAATATCGGTTATCAGCATTTTACATCCTATGGTGAAAATCCCGGAAACTGGCCCATGTTCTGGTACGGTTTCCTTAAAATGCTTCCCTTGCTGATCGTTTCCTATGTGGTCGGTCTGGGACTTGAAATTATTTTTGCCCAGATACGCCACCATGATGTCAACGAGGGGTTCTTTGTTACCGGACTGTTGATCCCGATGATCGTCCCACCCGATATTCCGCTGTGGCAGTTGGCCCTGGCGGTGGCATTTGCCGTGATCTTCGGAAAAGAAGTTTTCGGAGGCACGGGGATGAACGTGTTGAACCCCGCCCTGCTGGCAAGGGCATTCCTGTTTTTTGCTTATCCGGCTTCCATCTCGGGCGATAAGGTCTGGATAGCCGATAAGGCCGATGCTTTTTCGGGCGCTACTCCGCTGGGTCATGCCATGATCGGTCATTTTGACCAGATTCCATCGGTCTATAAAATGTTTATGGGATTCATACCCGGATCGAACGGTGAAACATCCGTCTTGATGATACTTATTGGCGCCTTCATACTTATCATAACAGGTATTGGCAACTGGAGGATCATGGTGAGCGTTTTTGCCGGAGGTTACATTATGGGGTTGTTATTCAACTGGTGGGGAGCCAATGAATATATGGAATTACCGGCTTATTATCATCTGATCATGGGCGGATTTGCTTTTGGTGCCGTTTTTATGGCTACCGATCCTGTAACAGCCACACAGACCAAAAAGGGGATGTATTATTACGGTTTTCTCATTGGCTTAATAGCCGTACTGATCAGGGTGTTCAACCCTGCCTATCCTGAAGGAGTGATGCTGGCCATCCTGTTAATGAACGTGTTTGCACCGCTGATAGACCACATGGTGGTGCAGTCAAATATCAAACGCAGGCTTAAAAGAATGAAATTAGCAATCAAGTAAAAAGAAGCAATCATGTATAGCAACGGATATATATTCAGATATGCTGCCATTCTCGTGATTATTGCAGCCGCGGTTTTATCCTCGGCAAATATGCTGCTGAAACCACTGCAGGAAAGGAATATGGCCATCGAAAAGATGGGCTATATTCTGGCTTCGGCAAACATCGAAAATGTCACTTCAAAAAATGCCATCGAGAAATTCAATAAGTATGTCGTTGAAGAAATCCTGGTAAACAGCAAAGGGGAAGTCATTGACTCTTATAAAGAGGGGAACATGGAAGACGGGAAGGCTTTTAAGATCAACATGAAAGAAGAACTGTACAACAAGTCCCGGGGGAAAGATTTTGAGCTTCCGATCTATGTCGTTAACAAAGACGGCGAAAGTATTTATGTGCTGCCTTTGCTCGGTACCGGCTTATGGGGCCCTATCTGGGGCAACATCGCCTTGAAAGATGACCTGAATACGATTGTGGGCGTTACTTTCGATCACAAATCGGAGACACCGGGCCTCGGTGCGGAAATCGCTACGAAAAGTTTCCAAAAGCAATTTATAGGCAAGAAGATATTTGACGAAAAAGGCAATTTTACTTCCATAAAGGTGGTTAAAGGAGGCGTTAAAAAACTTCCGAAAGATCAAAGGATTCATGGCGTGGACGCCATATCCGGCGGTACCATCACCAGCAGGGGGGTGGATGCCATGTTGAGTAATGTGTTAGAAAGCTATTTACCATACATAGAAAAACAGCGAAAGAAATGAGTGAAGAAAAACAAGAACGGGAACCGTTGTTCTCGGCGAAAAATTTAAAACTGGTAAAAGGGCCCTTAAACCTGAATAACCCGATTACAGTTCAGGTACTGGGTATTTGTTCGGCCCTTGCCGTAACGGCCAAAATGAAACCGGCCATTGTGATGGCCATATCGGTTATGGTTGTGCTGGCTGCTTCCAATGTGGTCATATCATTATTGCGGAACGGCATACCCCCGAGGATCAGAATTATTGTGCAACTCGTGGTGATTGCCTCAATGGTGATCCTGGTTGACCAGGTTTTGAAAGCATTTGTTTATGACATCAGTAAACAATTGTCGGTATTTGTCGGGCTGATCATCACCAACTGTATTATCATGGGCCGTCTTGAAGCTTTTGCCATGGGTAACAAGCCCTGGCCTGCCTTTTTGGATGGTATCGGCAATTCATTGGGTTACGGCCTCATCTTAATTGTCGTGGCGTTTTTCAGGGAATTGTTCGGATCAGGCACTTTGCTTGGCGTACAGATCGTTCCTCCGGGATTTTATAATATCGGATATGAAAACAACGGTTTGATGATCCTGCCCCCGATGGCGCTGATCACCCTGGGTGTGATCATTTGGGTACAACGGTATTACAAACGTGAGTTGATTGAGGAAAATAAATAAACTGGATGCTGGATGCTGGATATTGGATACTGGATGAAAAGATAAATGATATAAAACATGAGTTATAAAAAGTTGGAGATATGGCAATTGGCACGAGAGAATGTAATAGGAATTCATAAGATGTCGCTCCAGCTTCCGAAATTCGAGATGTACGAAGAAGGGGGACAGATAAGAAGATCGAGCAAGTCTGTAAAATCAACGATTGTAGAAGGATACGGAAGAAGAAAATACAAACAGGAGTTCATTAAATTTATTGTTTATGCATTGGCTTCAAATGACGAAACTCTTGATCATCTGGAGACTATTTATGAAACAGGATCTTTAAAGGACAAAAATCAATTTGATGATTTGCATAATAGAATTGATTTACTTGGTAAGAAAATGAACAGATTTTTAGACTCACTTGAAAGAGGACATAATGAATTTAATAAATAATAAAAGGAAAATGAATAACATTTGGTACAGGATCAAATATCCAGTATCCAGTATCAAGTATCCAGTATCAAGATAAAAACACATAATCATGCAAGAAATATTTAACATATTCGTCAAATCTATCTTCATAGATAACATGGTATTTGCCTATTTTCTGGGCATGTGTTCATACCTCGCTGTATCCAAGACGGTCAAAACATCGGTGGGCCTCGGCATTGCCGTAATTTTTGTTTTGGGGATTACAGTTCCCGTAGATTATTTGTTGAATGAATATATATTAAAACCCGGAGCGATGGTCTGGCTTGATCCTGCATTTGCAAAAGCCGATTTAAGCTTTCTGAGCTTTATACTGTTCATTGCTATCATTGCCTCAATGGTTCAGTTGGTTGAAATGGTGGTTGAGAAATTCTCACCGGCTTTGTATTCCTCATTGGGGATATTTCTTCCGTTGATTGCTGTTAACTGCGCTATCCTTGGCGGTTCCCTGTTTATGCAGGAAAGGGATTACCAGAGTCTTGCCCAGGCAACCTCGTTCGGATTGGGATCCGGAGTGGGCTGGTTTCTGGCCATTGTAGGTATTGCAGCCATTCGTGAAAAGATCAGGTATTCCAATGTACCTCCGGCGCTTCGGGGTCTGGGTATTACCTTTATCATAACCGGATTGATGGGAATTGCTTTTATGAGTTTTCTTGGAATTAAATTGTAAATACAATCTAAAAGTATAAGAATTATGGTTTTGTTGCTGCAAATGGGATTAGGTATAATCGTAATATCAAGCATTATCGTTTTCCTTGTCGTCACTCTCCTGCTTGTCGCCATTTTGCTTTGGGCCCGCAAGAAATTAATGCCGCAGGGAAAGGTAAAGATCAATATTAATGAAGAAAAAGAGATAGAGGTTGACCCGGGGAATACTCTTTTATCCACCTTGTCAACACAAAAGATATTTGTTCCTTCGGCTTGTGGTGGCGGAGGCACATGCGGAATGTGCCGCCTACAGGTACTGGATGGCGGGGGTTCCATATTACCTACCGAAACGGGTTTCTTTACCCGGAAAGAACAAATGCAAAACTGGCGGCTTGCCTGTCAGGTAAAAGTTCGGCAGAATATGGATATTCATGTACCGCCCGAAATATTTGGTATTAAGAAGTGGGAATGTGAAGTCATTTCAAACCATAATGTGGCAACCTTTATTAAAGAGTTTGTTGTTCAACTGCCCGACGATGAAAGACTCAAGTTCAGGTCAGGCGGCTATATACAGATTGATGTCCCGAAAATTGAAGTGGACTTCAAAGATATTGATGTTGAAGAAGAATACCGGGACGAATGGGATAAATTCAATATGTGGGATTTGAAAATGAAAAATCCCGAACCCATTTACCGTGCTTATTCTATGGCCAATCATCCGGCAGAAGACAATATTATCATGCTGAATGTGAGGATAGCCACACCGCCATGGGACAGAAAAAGGAATGCTTTCATGAAAGTGAATCCGGGTATTTGCTCCTCCTATATCTTCTCGCGCAAACCGGGTGATAAAGTGACCATCTCCGGCCCTTACGGTGAATTCTTTATCAAGGATACCGATCGTGAAATGATGTTCATCGGTGGTGGTGCAGGCATGGCTCCCATGCGTTCGCATATTTTCGATCAATTCGTTACCAAACATACCAAAAGAAAAGCCACATTCTGGTATGGAGGCCGTTCTCTACGTGAGCTGTTTTATATTGAAGATTTCAGAAAAATTGAGAAAGAGTTCCCGAATTTCAAATTCGAGGTGGCTTTGTCAGAGCCCAAACCCGAAGATAACTGGACGGGTTACACAGGGTTTATCCATCAGGTGATTTATGACAACTATCTGAAAAATCATCCCGAACCCGAAGAGATAGAATATTACCTGTGCGGTCCGCCGATGATGAATTCGGCAGTGCAAAAGATGCTCGACGACCTTGGCGTCCCGAAGGAGATGATAGCATTTGACGACTTTGGCGGATAGAACCGGGGTTTGAAATAAAAAATAAAAGGGTGGTTCTGATAAATCACCCTTTTTCTTTGCCGGTACTTTTCCAAAGTTCCGAACTTTGGAAAAGTTTACGTTTTATTTATTGGCGATCAGGATTTTTGCAAAGTCAGTCAGTTCCTTGTCGTATTTTTTTGCATTATCAATTCCCGCCTGTTTTAACGCTTTCAGGTTTTTCATGGAAGCGTTATCCATTTTTGTGTCGGCATCTCCCAGGTCGGGAGAGATACGAAGATACTGTTTGGGCCTGCCTACCGCATCATAAATTTGTTTCAACTGATAATCCACCGTTTGCGATACCCCTGACATCATAATGTCAATGATGGGAACGATCCACTGGATGGCTCCCCAGTCTTTGGCTTTTTTATACTGATACGACTCGTCTTCGTTTCCGGTACCAATGGAAAGGATAGCCATTTCGGCAGCTTTCGGTTTGTTGCGTGATGAATCAAAACGGGTGGTGCGTGCTTCGGAATAGGCGCAAAGTGCAGGATTGTTGACAAACACCCCTCCGTCAATCAGCGGGTAAACCGTATTGGTTTGCGATTTCACACGGGCCACCTCAAAATACGTGGGCGCTGCCGATGTAGCCCTTGCAGCTTCCCTGACTTTAAAGTTATAGGATTTGTCATTTTTCGCCCTGTGCGATTTGAAAAAGTGGCCTTTCCTGTTTTTTATATCATACGAGGTGATCAGGCTGGGTTTTACAAGGTCACTGAGCCAAAGTTCATCGAGGTAATCCTCCAGCGCTTCTTCCAGGTTGCTCTCATCATATTTTTCATCGGTAATTCCACCGGCGCTCCTCACTTTTTGCCAGAATGAAACATCGAATATTTCATCCCCGCGGTCGAGGTAAAGTTCAACAGCATCTTTTGCGGAAAAACGGGGTTTCAGAGGGTCGGCTTCCGATGGACAAAGGTAAATGCAGGTGAGTATTCCTCCCGTACTTGTTCCGGCAATCAGATCAAAATATTCGGATAGCCTGGCTTCGGGGTTGTTGTCCATTTTTTGTAGTTTCTCTTCCAGGGCGACAAGTATCTGTCCCGGGATGATCCCGCGTATCCCACCGCCATCAATGGACAGGATGCGGGTAAGCTTTTGGTTCGGCATAATTTAGTGGATTTAGTTATGAATAATTTTGTTTTGCGGATTGTTTGTAATAATGAAAAATCCGTGTTTTGTTTTTGCAATGATAATGAATATTAAACGCGATGTCAACTTTTTTCGCCATCCTCTCCTTTACGGCGTGAATATCCGTTTTTATTATAAATCAGACAGATTGTTTTTGCGAGTTCAATTTTTTTAATTTTATCGAATTAAAAAATACAGGCCATTATGAAAAAAATACCGTTATTGATACTTGTTCTTTTTCTGTTCATCAACAGTTTCAGCTATTCACAGGTATCGCAGTCCGTAAGCGAGAGCAGGAAAATGAATATGAAAAAATTGCTTGACTATCGTTTTAAAGGAGGGTTCTATTCATTTGAAAAATTGTTTTTAACATCGGTTTCCTACCCTGACCCGGCCACACAAAACTGTATCATCGGGATTACTATTGCCTCTTTTGAAGTGGATTGCGACGGTAACATCAGTCTGGTTACATTAAAAAACCCCCTGCATTATGGCATTGACGAACAGATAAGCGGATTTTTTCAGTCAACACGAGGAAAATGGAACACCTGTAAAGATGACCGCTACACGCGATTTGAGATTCCTATTCAGTTTACCATGAAAGGTACCGAAACCGATTCGCTTAATGCTTTGCTTATTTATGTGGGTGATAATCCGGGTTATGCCTGCAATGACGATGATTATTATTTGAAAAGAGCGAAAAAAGAACTTGAAAAAGGCAAAGGAAAACGGGCTATTAGCGATCTTGACATCCTGATCAAACGCAATCCTTATAACAATGAATATTATGAAATGAAAAAGAAAGCAATATCCATGTCAAAAAAGAAAAAGAAAAAGAAAAAATAATCCCGGATGATCGAATTTTTTAATAATCTTGATACTCAACTTTTACTTCTGATCAATGGGCTGCACAACGGTTTCCTGGATTATTCGATGATTTATGTGAGTTCCCGGTTGTTTTGGCTGCCTTGGTTGTTTTGGCTGCCTTTTTATCTTCTGTTGCTTTATTTTGTAATAAAACATTACAGGTCAAAGAGCTATTTGCTGCTGGCTTTTTTGGCTTTGACACTGCTGCTTTCCGACCAGCTTTCGGTTCATGCCTTTAAAAATGTTTTCGAACGGTTGAGGCCCTGTCATGACCCTGATGTGGCGCCTTTGCTGCACATGGTCACCGGTTGCGGCGGACCCTACGGATTTTTGTCGTCGCACGCGGCCAATGTTTTTGCGTTAGCCACATTTTTAAGCCTGCTGTTGTACCGGACATATACATGGATAGCGTGGGTCATGTTTATCTGGGCCTCTCTTGTGGGATACAGCAGGATATACCTTGGCGTCCATTACCCGTCGGATGTCCTGGCCGGAGCCCTTCTCGGTATTGTTGACGGTTTCCTGATGGTGAGACTGTATCGGAATGTGGCTGCATTGCAGGAAAAGAAAAGAGAGGGAGACAATGGAATGGCGGACTCATCAGGCAAACAATAAAATCATCAACCTTCTTCCTTTATCTCGATAATAATGGGGTCGTTGGCCCTGACGCCGAGCAAAGAAGAGGCATTGCCTTTGTTGATGGCGATCTCAAGTAAACCGTTGCTCGCAAACAGGGCGGCAATTTCACCGGGACGCGAGT
>JAADID010000141.1 GCA_013151505.1 Chlorobiota bacterium
TCAGTTGAATGGTTTCTTTGCAGTAAGCCGAATATTCTTTCGGGTTGGCCGTAAAGCTGAAAGGATCGTTATTGATCAGCTCAAAATATATCTTTTCAGTAAAAGACCCTCCTCCAATCGGCGGATGGGGCCTTTCGCAGGGATCTTTCGGATAAGCAAAACGCACATTCGATATATCGGAATTAAGGTTGACTGCGCGAAGGCGGATGGTTTTTGAGGTTTCACCAAAATTAAAAGTTACCGAATCCTGTGTCAGCACATCTCCTGAACTTTCATAGGTGATCAGCACATTATTCCGGTATATAGCGCTTTCGATCTTAAAAGGAATATAATAATTGTTGATCCCGCTGAAAGGATATTCCAGGGTAAAGGTGATCAGCAGGTCGTTGCATCCGCCTTCGATCAGTTTGCCTTCGAACTGCGAATGCGAGCTGGTCCATTCATAAGTTGTCGTCCAGGTTGGGGTACTGGGACCGCCTATCAAGCTGCCGCCGCCGAGAAAAATTCCCGAATCCCAGTAATAGTAATATCCTTTGCTGTCAGGATCACCGGGGTCAAGCTGGCCCAGGAAATCTTCAACAGCGATCTTGATTTTATATGAAACACAGGGGGTGACGGAGTCCCTGATCACAATGGCCTCCAGATTTTTTGTAAAGCCGTCAAACTGCACCCCGTAAGATCCGGGGCCCACGGGATTCCCCTGGTAAAAATTTGAATTTGTATTATGGTTTACCGTACTGACATTTATATCGGCCCCCCCGGCAAGTGCCGGTAAGACCGCTTTGTTAGTGAAAGGACGATTGGGTCGCTCAATGGAAATGCCCCACATATCATAAGCACGCGTCAGGTCATAAGGCCCTGAAGTCAGGTCAATATCAGTAGGCGGAGGCGACGGAAACATCCAGTATTGATATTCTTCGGAACCAAATACATATTGCAACTCGATGATACTCCCGTAAGGTTTGTATTCAAACTCTATATATGCCGCATCGCCGGTGTATTTAAAATTCGGATCGGGAGGAGGGAACAAAGTGAAACCCAGAATAGTCTCATACATCTTGTCGAGGTCGGGATCCGGCTCGCCGTGAAAACTGAAATAATTATCCGGCCGGTTGTTGTATGATTGAATGTCTTTTACTTTTCCCGTCGAAATGACCAGCCCGCTGTCGAGGCCAATGGTAGAATCGGATACCGTAGTGTAACTGAATTTGCCAAGCTGAAGGGAATTTCCGACAAACTTAATGCTGGCTGTATCAAGTTCACCGCCTCCCCCGTGAAGTATATTTAAAACCCAATCCTTGATCTGATTCGGATTATTCATATCCGATTCCGTTATTTTGATCAACGGGGCTTGCCCTGAAGCAGGCAAATAGGATAAAAAAGCAAAAACCGCAAAGAATATCTTATGTTTCATGGGACTTTTCCATTTGATCATTTCAGGCAATTATTCAAAGATTAAAACATGGCTGTTGTTTAAAGCAATATAAAGACAATAAACGGGCCGAAATAGATGCCTGAATTGAAAATTTTTTTACGCTTTTCTACTTACTTTTTTTGTCGGATTTAGAAATATTGCAAAACAAATACGATCATTCGAACAAGAATCATAGTAATTTACTGAATTACTGTGACTTACGAAAGCAAATCAAATTAACATCAAAATTAATAATAATTTTCGGGAAGTCGGGTATCCGGGGGCTTTTCAAATAATTTATAATTTATCTGAATAAAGACCTCATTCGTCTTCCCAGTTCAACAACCTTCTTTCCCCCTGCAGTCCCCTGATTTCTTTGACATCCTGCGTTACCTCGATGGTGCCTTTGTAGTTTCCTTTTTCATCCCTCACGGCAAAATAGCGGATGTAAACAAACTGATCTTTGAAAGGAATCCAGAATGACGCTTCATTCTTCCTGCCTTGCCTTTTTTAAAAGCGTCCAGTATTTTCTCCACCATCCACACACTTTCAGGCGGATGGCAGTTTTGCACGGTTCGCCCTATTACGGCCGGGGTGCGGGCAAATGTTCTCCCGGGCGGGTTGGAAAAATACTTCACCACATCATTTTCATCCACAAACGTAATGTCAACGGGCAGATGGTTAAAGATCAAATCAATTTGTTCGCCGGTTAAATTCCCGGTTGTAAAATTCAACAAGCCATCCGCCAGGACGGTTTCGGCTTTTTCTTTTTTAACCTTTTTTTCCGGAAGCCGCAATTCAATAAAAGACCAGCCGGTTTCGGCTACCTCCTCCAGGTGTTCGTCCAGGATATCACTCAGCCCGGCCTCGACAATAGCCGGTAAAACAATTTTTTCTTCCCTGAAAATGATTGCATTGGCATCAAAAAAAAGATCACCGGTAAGCCGGTTAAACCGTTTCAGGTCCCAGGTTCCGGACTCCAGAAGGTTTTTCAGTTCATCAACCTCACGGCGAACATCATCATGTATTGACCACAACACCTGGAAGCAGCGGTGATCGGGCCATTGCCGTTCGAGAAACGGAAACACGATGTTTTCCATCACCTGATAATGGTTGTCAACCATTTTAAGGATTGTAAGATGTTTCTGTATTTCTTCCCGCTCCTCTTTTTGAGGCGCCTCCCGGCTTTGGACTTTTCTGATGACCGGTTTGAAATCTTTGAAGCGTTTGCTGATCTCTTTGTTGTCGCTCACCATCTGATCGAGAAAAGAGCCGGGCTTTAATTCAGGTTGCGGAAGGTTGCTGAGGTGCGTATAAAAAACATTCAGCATTTTATTGATGCCTTTTTTCACTTCGGGAGTTACGGATTTTTGTTCGATCACCTGGTCCACCGCGCTGATGAAAACCCGGGGGCCTGCATCGGCCAGCATTTCATGCATTTTTTCTACCCCTTCCTTGTTGGTTTTGGTTTCCATCAGTTCCAGGGTAAAAGCCGCCAGTATCAGGGCCTGTGATTGGGGAGATTGAAGATATTCCGACATGACTGATTGGTTTTATACAGGCAAAAGTAGGGTATTTCCGGGAGAATGTTCCGGGGATGTTTTTGAAGAAAAAACGGTTTATTTTTTTTGATGCCGGGTAAAAGGAAATTTTTCAAACATTATAATTATTTCCCTGATATGATCACCTTCCGCTTATCCGCCACCTTCCCCTTGTCAAACAAAACAACCACATACAGCCCCGGCGGCAGGCCGGTAATGTTTATTTCGTATTCCCGTTTATACCTTTGCACGGGAACCTGTTTGACGGCCTGCCCGTTGGTGTTGTACAGTTTCAGTTCCGTCCCGTTGGTTAGGACGCCCAAAGTAACCGTCAGCTTTTTGCCGGCCGGGTTGGGGCGCACCTGTATCCGGTGCATTTGTTGGTACAATTCCTGAAGGTTGACCGTGGTGGTGTCCAGGTCAATAGTATCGGAAACAATCTCATGTGGGCACAAACTGTCATAAACACGGGGTTGAGTGTAAATGCTGTCGTACTCCAGGTCTTTGTTGAACTTCCAGAGGTAAATGTCCCAGTTATTGCCAATGAAAAAATTACCCGCAACGAGGTATTTGTTGTCATGGGTGATGATGGAGGAATAAAACGAGCTGGAAACATTCAGCAGATCTCTTTGTACAAGGATGTTACCGAGTGTGTCAGTTTTCATCACCCCATTATGAATCACATCATTATAATCTCTCCAGGTAGCACCGATGAACAAAACGGAATCTTCCAGAATGCTTATCGTTGTGGCTCCGCCGCCATCAGCATTTTCAATTAAATCTTTGGAATATAGTTGGGATCCCGTTTTGCTGATTTTGAACAGTTCCGGCCTGTCACCGGGAAAATCAACACTTGAATTTTGTCCGACTGAATAAATATAACCACTGGAATTAAATGCAGATTTAAATGCAACACCATAGAAATACTCATCAACCCCCCACAGCAAATGCCACATCTCGTTGCCCGTGCTGTCAACTTTGATGAACATGGGACGCACATACCGGGCATTGGTGTCTTCGCCCGGGTTGTACTGGTAATAACCACCGGTGATCAAATACTCGTTGTCGGCGTTTTTTATCAGGTTGTATCCATCTTCGTCATTGGTGCCCAATGACCATTTTGCATACACCTTTTGCCAGACGATCTCCCCGTCCTGCCCGATTTTAAACAGCCATATCCGTTCGTTGGCCAGGTCGTCGCCCCAGTAAGCAACCATTATCAGATAATTTCCGTCATTCGTCGAAACGATACCTGTGCCATATTCAGTACTTCCCGTATTATAAAATATCTTACTCCACTCTTTTTCGCCGCATACGTTTAGTTTTAAAAAATATGCATCACCGTAAACATCATAAATATACGTTGTTCCTGTAATTATGTAACTCCCGTCCGTGAGTTGTTTAACATACCCACCACCTGTTTTTCCGGGTTTTGGGACTGCCCCGATTTTTTTCTCCCACAGCACCTGACCATTGATGTCCGTTTTAATCAGTATCCCGTAATTAACCTGTTGTCCTGAATTGGTATAAGAGAACCCACTTATAAGATAGCCATAGTCATAAGTTTCAATAAGATTTCTGACAATGTAATATTGGTTGTCTCCGTAAATTTTCGGCCAGTTGTCTTCCTGTGAACAAACTGTCTTATTAAGAAGCAGTATTGATGAAACTGCAAATATTATGAATGTTATATTTTTCATTTTCAAATTATGCAATTCAACCGGCCCAGTCAAATCATTTTGTAAAACAGGGCCGGCTGAAAAGCTGATGTTTATCGAATTATCGTTATCTTTTTACTTTCAAATGTGTCATGGTCGTCTTTAATGCTAAATATATAAATACCCGGTTTCATACCGGCTGTTTGAATTACCTTTTCGTTTTCACTGCCGTTCAGTTTTATCTTATTGACCAAAACCCCCTTAACCGAATGAATGTACAGCCAGGGCTTACCGCTTGTTTCCGGCAGCTTCCATTCCACAATCACGAAATCGTTTGCCGGGTTGGGTTTTAGTTTGAGCATGGAAGCGCCGGGGTGTTGTTCAACATGGATCACCGGCGGGTTTTTCACTTCTTTCATTTTCAGTGAGGTGTCCGGCAGCAGTACAGGTTCACTGTAGGCAATCTCACCTGCCGCGATCAGCATGAGGATAGAATTTTTCATGATGTTGGGTTTGGTGGATTAATAATGAGAGCCTTAAAAATACAAAAATGTTTTGCAATCCACAACATCAACTGTTATTATTAATAAATTGATGATAAAAAAACCCGGCCTGAAACGGCCGGGTACCAAAAAACAACAGGCCAAAGCCCTGAGATAATATAAAGCAGAGCTGGTTTAAACCAGCAACAGGTCAAATGTTATTTTCAGCAGAACACGTTGACCGGCATATTGCGAAAATTCTTCCTTTTGAAGACTTTCGATCTCTTTGATGACAAACTCTTTCATTCGTTTGTCAATACTATTTGACCCATTAACGTCAAAAGTTCCGTCATCCTTTATCACAAGGCTGACGAATACACAACATTCAGACTTTTCTTCAATAGCAAATTCCGGGTACGTCAGGTTTTTCTTCAAATATTTTGCTACGGAACGGGACACGGCTTTGGTTGCCGGAACAGGATCGTTTGCGAAAGCGGTTGATGCGAAAAAGATGCCCAGCATAAGCATCAAGGTTGCGATTCTTGTTTTCATGATATTTTAATTTTAAGTGAAAAATAACGGTTGCATATATGGTTTTGCCAAATCCATGCCATAATACATATATGGTTGATTTAGATTGCTTTGCTAAACTTATTTCCGAATAATATTACATTTATTGTCCGCTTGCAAACAATGATTGTGCACAAACGAACAGGAGCCTGACGGACCCTTCTTTTAACACCGGGAATGGCTTAACAGAAATATTTCCGTATAAGTTATTTCTGACTAATTTTGCAGCTTACTTTAATCAATGTAGTATGGAAACTCCGGAAACAGGAAAACGGTCACTCAATTTCATCGAGGCGATCATCGAGGAAGATTTGAAAAACAACAAAAACGAAGGCCGGGTACACACGCGTTTCCCTCCCGAGCCAAATGGCTACCTGCATATCGGCCACGCCAAATCCATTTGCCTGAACTTCGGCCTTGCCG
Organism: Chlorobiota bacterium; assembly: GCA_013151505.1. GTDB lineage: Bacteria > Bacteroidota > Bacteroidia > Bacteroidales > F082 > JAADID01. The sequence goes on from JAADID010000141.1 coordinate 6,089, forward strand.
AACAATATAACGGACTTTGCAACCTGCGTTTTGATGACACCAACCCCGAAAAAGAAGAACAGGAATATGTGGACTCCATCATGGAAGATATCCGCTGGCTCGGATTCGAATGGAATGAAAAGCCACTCTACGCATCCGATTATTTCGATCAGCTTTACGAATGGGCCGTTAAAATGATCAAAAGGGGAAAAGCTTATGTTGACGATCAACCGCAGGAATTGATTGCGGAACAAAGGGGTGTACCCACCCGGCCGGGAGTTGAGAGCCCGTACCGCAACCGGCCGGTGGAAGAAAACCTCGACCTGTTCGAGCGGATGAAAAACGGTGAATTTCCCAACGGGGACAGAGTGTTGCGGGCAAAAATAGATATGGCTTCGCCCAACATGCATTTGCGCGACCCCATCATGTATCGTATCCTTCACGAAGAGCACCACCGCACCGGCAATAAATGGTGCATTTATCCTATGTACGATTATGCCCACGGCCAATCGGACTATATTGAGGGCATAACCCATTCGTTGTGTACGTTGGAATTTGAAATACACCGTCCGCTGTACGACTGGTTTCTCGACCAAATAGCAGAAGGAGATTACCGTCCACGGCAGATTGAGTTTGCCCGCCTGAATTTGAGTTACACCGTAATGAGCAAACGGAAATTGTTGCAATTGGTGGAAGAGGGGCTGGTAAGCGGCTGGGATGACCCGCGCATGCCGACTATCTCGGGGCTCCGCCGCAGGGGGTTTACCCCGCAGTCAATCCGGAGCTTTGCCGACCGCATAGGTATTGCCAAGCGGGATAATGTGATTGACGTGGGATTGCTGGAGTTCAGCGTGCGCGAACATTTGAACCAGATAGCACCCAGGGTCTTTGCGGTACTTGATCCTGTAAAGGTCGTCATCACCAATTACCCCGAAGGAAAAACCGAAGAAATGGAAGTGGACAACAATCCCGAAGACCCGGAAGCCGGAAAACGCAAGGTGCCGTTCAGCAGGGAAATTTTCATTGAACGCAACGATTTTATGGAAGACCCGCCAAGGAAATTCTTCCGGCTGGGTCCGGGTCGTGAGGTACGCCTGAAAGGAGCTTACATCATCAAATGCGAAGACTATAAAAAAGATGAAAACGGGAACATTACCGAAATCTACTGTACTTATGATCCTGAAACGCGCAGCGGCGGCAGCGGTGCCAACCGCAAAGTGAAAGGCACCCTGCACTGGGTATCGCTCCCCCATGCTATTGAAGCGGAAGTGAGGTTATACGACCGCCTGTTCATGGACGAAGACCCGGCAGGACACAAAGACAGGGATTTCCGTGAGTTCATCAATCCTGATTCTCTTAAAATACTGACTAACTGTAAGCTGGAGCCCTCCCTGCAATCCGCCAGACCCGATGATAAATTCCAGTTTCAGCGGCTGGGTTATTTCTGTGCGGATAAAGATTCAACGGAAGAGAAACTTGTCTTTAACAGGACTGTGCCTTTGAGGGATTCGTGGGCAAAGAAGAACCGGTGAGATGGAAGGTATAGGGTATATAGGGGTATAAGGTGCAGTTGGTGCAATGGGTGCAGTTGGTGCAGTTGGTGCAGTTGGTGGTTGAGAGATGGGTGGATGAGTGGAAGGATGGATGCCCGCCCGTACCGAACGGTACGTTCGGGCGGGGATGAATGGAAGGATGGAAGGGGAAAGGAGACGAGACTGTTCAGAAATAAACCATTAAACCATTGAGCAATAAAGCCATTGAACAATTGAACAATCGAATCCAAAAAAGAACAAATAGTTCTTGACATGTATTGTTTTAAATATTTAAATTTGCAGCCGCAAAATCGAAGTGTGATGGAGACGGCGTTTGCCTTTTGCATCGGATGACGGATTCGGCGAATGGTGTTCGCCTTCGTTATAACTTCGGCGAACAGTGCCAGCCTTCGCTAAAGCTTCGGCTAACAGTGCCCGATGGTGGAATTGGCAACACGTCTGACTCTGGATCAGAAGATTCCAGGTTCGAACCCTGGTCGGGCAACGGAAACCACTCTTTAAAGGGGTGGTTTTCTTTATTTCAGGAGATTAGTGTACTATTAATTGGCAGGCAAAATATGAGTGTAACCGACGGGTTAACCCGTCGGTTACAGGACAGAAGGTTTTCTCGCTTATGTATCTATAGCAAAAAAACCCTGACTTTTACGTCAGGGTTTGAGGACAATTTTCGTAATTTCCACAGGTGTTTGTGTTGGTTAGTCAGTAATCGTCGTTTCGTCATCCTGATGCGAGAGCGCGCTTTTGGTCATTTCTTCTTTATAAACAACCGAAAGATTTTCTTTTCTGATGAAAATATTGAAACGCAAAATCTCATTTTACGCCTGCTAAAATAAATTTCAGTTTTTCCGTGTATTTCCAATTTAACTGTAAATTTGAATGCGATTAACTCAAAAAGCATCCATTTATGCCCCTCTTCCAAAAATCTGTCCTCAACAAATACCTGAAAGAACAGGATAAAGCAGTTGTCCAGACAGCTTACGACAGATACAGGCGGTATTTTCATAACCCGGATATTCAGGAGAACATCCGCCTGAGCAAAGAAGAGCAATTTCAGGAAGGTTTCCTGCGGGAACTGTTTGTGAAAGTATTTGGCTACGTGCTGAACCCCATGCCTGAATACAACCTGACAACCGAGTATAAAAATGAAAAAGGGTCGAAGAAAGCGGATGGTGCCATCCTGCGGGACGGTAAGGCGATTGGCGTCATCGAGTTGAAATCCACCAAAACCAAAGACCTCGAATCTATCCGCCAGCAGGCATTCGATTACAAATCAAACCAGACCGCATGTGTTTACGTCATCACTTCCAATTTTCAAAAGATCAGGTTTTACATCAACGATGCCGTTGAATATGAGGAGTTCGACCTGTTCATTCTTTCTCCCGAGCGGTTTGAAATACTTTATCTTTGTTTGAACAGCAAGAACCTGCTTGCCGATATTCCGCTGAAAATCAAAAATGATTCTCTTCTCGAAGAAGAGAAGATTACCAAAAAGTTTTATGCCGATTATTCGCAGTTCAAAAAAGAGCTGTTCGAAGATATGGTCAGCAGGAACATGGGAAAAGAGGGCATCACAAAACTGTTGCTTTACAAGAAAAGTCAGAAACTGCTCGACCGTTTCCTTTTCATCTTTTTTGCCGAAGACCGCGGACTGCTTCCGCCGAATTCCATCTCCCGAATAATCAGGCGCTGGAATGTGCTGAAAGAGGAAGATGCTTACAAGTCGCTTTACGAAATTTATAAGCAATATTTCGGTTACCTGAACAAAGGCCGGAAAGGAAAAGTACCGGCTGATGATATTCACGAATATAACGGCGGGCTGTTTTTGCCGGATAAAGTGCTTGATAAAATTGAGATTGGCGATGAAGTGCTGCTCAAACATACTTCCAAACTGACGAATTACGATTTTGATTCCACGGTGGATGTGAACATATTGGGACACATCTTTGAACACAGTCTGAATGAAATTGAAAGCACAACCGCCGAGCTGGAAGGCGTGGATTTCGACAAACAGAGATCGAAGCGGAAAAAGGACGGCGTTTATTACACGCCGAAATACATCACCAAATATATTGTTGATAACACCGTGGGGAAGCTATGTGAGGAAAAGAAAGCCAAGCTGGGCATTGCAGAAGATGAATACCGGCCCAACCGGAAAAAGGAAACGAAGAAACGACTGCTTGCAAAGCTTGAGGAATACCGGAAATGGCTGCTTGAACTCACCATTTGCGATCCGGCCTGCGGATCAGGCGCTTTCCTGAACCAGGCATTGGAATTCCTGATCAACGAACACCGGTTTATTGATGAACTCAATGCCCGGCTGCTCGGCAGTGCCATCATTTTTCAGGATGTGGAAAACCAGATCCTCGAAAAGAACCTGTACGGGGTGGACATCAACGAGGAAAGTGTTGACATTGCCCGCTTATCCCTTTGGCTGCGCACGGCAGAACGCGGCAGGAAGCTTACCACGCTGAACAAAAACATCAAATGCGGAAACTCCCTGATTGATGATCCGGAAGTGGCCGGCGACAAAGCGTTCAACTGGGCGGAAGAATTCCCGGAGGTGTTCGCGGAAAAAGAGAAAAAAGCTTTCCACATCACCACTGCAACGCACGACAGCCGTACTTCGCAACGGATGATCGACTACAAAGTCAGGCAAAAACGTGACGGGGGTACACGCCCCTATGCCGAGCCCGTGTGGCTGGAAACGGAGGACGAATTGCTGATCACGAAAACCGTGGCCGGCATCGTAAAAGACGACAAACTGAATGTGCTGGCCTTCAATGTGTGCGGTGACCACATGCACCTTTTGCTGGTTTGCGAAGAAGAGGAAGTGAGCAAGATAGTAGGAAAAATAAAGGCGGTAAGCTCCCGCACCTACAATATCGAAAAAGGGATAACGGTTCCGTTTGCGGCAACAGACGCAGACATAGACGTAACAAGGGGACATGTCCCCTTGTCCGACACACTCCGTTCGGACACTCCCCGTTCGGACACTCTCCCGTCGCCCTCTCCCTCGCCGGGCGTTCCCCCGCCGGAAAAAAATCCGGAAACGGCCCCCTTTTCGGAAGCCGGAACCGCTGCGGGATCGCAGGGGGCGGAGAAAGAAAAGAGCACGAAAACCTACAACCCGCTCTGGACGCAAAAGTTCGGCTGCAAAGAGATAAAAGACGACGAGCAGTTAGGGAACACTGTCGAGTACATTCAAAACAACCGGCAAAAGCATGAGCTGGAGCGCAGCAAAGAGATGGAAGCCATCATTGACGGCATGTGCTGCACCTACGAACACGCCTTCCGAACCGAATACAAAGGCGGCTTTGATGTGGTGATTGGGAACCCGCCGTATGTACAATCACATTCAATT
>JAADID010000053.1 GCA_013151505.1 Chlorobiota bacterium
GGAAGCTTCGTTTTGGTGGCATTTTCTTTTGTCTGTTTCTTTGTTGCCGGACAAAGAAATAGACATCTGAATTATTTTGCTGAAATCTGGTTATGATACATATAAAACTAAATTTTCAGGTGTCCCATTGACGAAAACAGGAAGAATTCCAGAATCCGGCTTACTGGATTTTGAAGAGATAAATCCTAAAGCTTGATCAGCTTGCCTGTTTTCAACACGTTGCCGTTTAATGTTACACGGAAATAGTATAATCCCGGTTGCGAGCTGTTCCAGATAAACCGGCTGTTTTTATCATGTTGCAGATCCATGCTTTGGCGATATACAAGTCGTCCGGTCTGGTCAAATATTTCAACCGAGAGATTTCCCTTCTTTAATCCTTCGAAATTAATGTTGACAAAAGAATGAAAAGGGTTGGGATAGACCGTAACAACAGGATTTTTCCCCGGATGGTCATCAATCCCCACATTGTTGTAAACCAACATTTTTACAGGAATAATCCGCGTTATGATATTATCCGCCGAAATGTTCAGATCCGTTTCATAAATACCCGTATCCTGGTCATTTGAATTGAAAATCAAAACGATCGTGTCGGCTTCCTGTGAAGGCAACACGCCTTCCAGCGGGCTGACGGAAAGCCATTCCGGCTCATCCTCAACTTCGATGGAGTAATAAATGGTGTCTCCTCCCGTATTGGAAATGATCAGGATTTCGGATAATGTTGCATCGAATGGTAATTCAACATAAATCGAATCCTTATCGGTTGAAAGATTCGGGGCATTAAGCAATAAATTGATCGAATTAAAAACATTTAACCTGCCGCCCGAAACGGTTTTTCCAATCAAGGTGGGCAAAGTGTCCACACCATCAAGGATAAAGTCTTTGATTTGCAGGCAGGCTTCCGCCGGATTGTTTTTATAATTTACCATAAAGGCTGAGTCCGCTGCCGACAATATTAAAGCCACGGCACCGGTCACGTGGGGCGTTGACATGGAGGTGCCACTGCTGTAACCGTAAGTGTTTGATATCCGTGTTGACATAATCAGTTTTCCCGGTGCCCCCAGATCAATGGTCGTATCTCCGTAACCCGCTACTCCGTATAATTCGTCACGGTTCGTTGTGTTGGTAACGGAGATCATATAATCGGTCTCAAATGCTGTTGGTACGTCACCCACACTGTCAATATCCCAGGCACGGTTGGCCGTGGCCGCACAACTTAATACACCGAGTTGCCCGAGAGAATCGTACATAGCTTCCCAAATGGGATAATCTTCCGGTTGTCCCTGGTCAACCCCGAACGAGCAATTATCGGCAACCACAAATGCACCTTGCTGGCCATTGGTCTGATCATACGTTTCGCGAACAACGTATACATACGTTAAAGCTTCCACTACCGTTGCTTCGGAAGTTGAGGAGCCGGCAACAGGCAATATTCTTGTATTCCAGTTAACCCCGCTGACGCCAATGCCGTTATTCCCGTTGGCTGCGGCTATTCCGCCAACGTGTGTCCCGTGGTTGTGAAAAGGAATGGTTCCGTCATGGTTGTAAGCATTCCACCCGTCATAATCATCAACATATCCGTTGGAATCATCGTCTATCCCGTTGTTGGGTATTTCCGCATAATTTTTCCAGAAACTCAAATCCTCGTGATAAATATCCGAACCGCCGTCAACAATGGCCACCACGATTGTGTCCCCCAGCGCTGTTAACCCGCCGGTGGTAATATCCCATGCATCTGTTGCATCAATGTCCGAGTCATAAACCCCTCCGTTCTGTCCGTAATTTTTCAAAGCCCATTGTACGTTGAACAACGAATCATCCGGAACGGTTTCGTCTGTTCCTTTCAGGCTTCTGAATCCGGAATCAAGAATATGATTATTCTGAACGTTAACCACGCCATGTTCTTTTTTCAATGCGCCGATCATCGAGCGGTTAGTGGCAGCGCGTATATCAAACTCCAGCAAATAGATGTTAAAACGGGCCGAAACCGTTCGTACACTATGCAGGTCGAAGGCAGCATAGTCTGCGAGTATCCTGTTCAGATCAGTTGCGTTTTTCAGTTGTATCAAAACTTGTCCGTCATGATAATTGTTCCTGTTTTCCTGGGCGTTAGCAAAAGCGATGATGGTTGTCAGAAACAAAAAAAGTACGAATATTTTCTTCATTTTTTAAGCCGTTTTTTAATCAAGGTTTGCCAAAAGTATATAAAAAACCGGTTGCACATTGTTAATGACAACCGGTTAATATTTTCAATCGCTTTAAACCTTCCGGCAACGGCTATCAATAGATGACGATCTTTCTGCTGAAATATTGGCCTCCTTGTTCCATGAAAAGGATATAAACCCCTTCTGCCAGGTTGGAGCGGTTAAAATCATAAGCAAACCCATTGTTTGTGTTGATATTTTCCATGCGGAATACTTCCATCCCCAGGTTGTTAAACAGTTTTAAGCTTACGGGTTTGTCGGATTTTGTTTTGATAAAGATTCTGAAAGAACCTTTATTCGGGTTTGGCGCCACGCTCATTCGCACATCGTCGCGGGAGCTGAATACGCCCACCGTATTGTCAACAAAGATGGGAAGCGGTTCGGAATACTCACCTTCTCCACAATTATTCAATGCCCTGGCTTTAAGTGTGGTTTCACCAAGATAATTTTCATTCCAGTAAACAGTTGCCGTCGTATCAATTCCAAAAACATTCCCTGCCTCTTCCGGTTCAAGCAGCCATTCATAATCCGTAGCGCCTTCGACCGAAGGTATTGTATATTCGGTTTCGATATCTTTATAAACATCAATATAATCAGGGCCAACAGGCATTTCCGGTGTACCCGGAGGGAAAAGAATAGTCAGCGTCATGTCATCGGAATATTCTTCACCGTCAGCATCAATTATGCCCATTGTCAGAACGACTTCTCCGTTCTGGATGTCATTTTCTCCCGGAGTATAAACGGGAGTCAGGATGCTGCTGTCGCTGAAAATCCCGTCCCCTGCTGTGGTCCATAATACGGAATCCTGATTTGTAGCTGTTCCGATACACTGATAGGACAATCCCTCGCAAACCCCGTCGTCCGGGCCGGCAAACAATGTGGTTACCAGCATGGTCGGCAGTTCGATATAATCAAGCCAGGCACAATCAGCGCCTTCCGAGGTGGCGTAATCTTTCTGATAGACCCACAGGAAAGTATGGTTTCCCGGGGGAACCGGAAAGCTCTCCTGTGTCCATCCCTGTGATGTGCCGCTCCAACTCCCGCGTAGTTGGCCGTCAATATAAAATTTCAACTTATCAAAATCCAGTTCGCTGGAAACCTTTTTGTAAAACCTGATGTTGTCATCATTCATTACTTCATAAGAAATAGAAAGCTCGGAAGTCTGGTTATCACTGATTTCGCCCGAACGGACATGAAAATAGCCCTGATAAGGATATTCCATTGTGATTTGCCAGGGCAGGTCCCCACCCTGTACCCAATCGTATTTTTCAAAGTTTCCTGTTTCCCAGTCTTCCAGAAAGATGCCGATTTTTGGGTAATAATATTTCATGACTGAATAGCCTGCTGCAGCCACATTGTATTGCATTTGCGCAATCACAGCAACAGGCGCATCGTCCGAAACAGTCACGGTAAATTCAGGATAAGCAGCCCCAAATAACCCCAGCACGGGGATGATCTGCTCATCATCCTCCACGGTGACAAACTGATTATAGGGGGTTAATGTGCAAACCACATTATTGACCGCACAATGCCCTTTGTTGCCCGTTTCAAATTTCAGAACTGCGGTTTCTCCGGGATCAAGCCTTCCGTTATCATTACCGAGGTCGGAATCGTCTATAATCATTTTTCCCAGGGAAATCAAAGGAGCGTTCACCACCATAAAGAATTTACTGTTCCATGTCGAGTCGTTTTCATCTGTAGCCGTAATGTCTATCCTTACCTGGTGCTGGTCGGGCACATCATCTGTAATATGAAATTTGTATGCCAGGTTACGGCTCACCGATTGTCCTGATAAAATCGAATCATAATTTTCGGCGTCATCCATAAACTCAACGTAATTGTCATTTGATGACAGGGTAACCACTACGTCGGCAGCATCTTCATTACCAAGGTTCTGCATGGTCAGGTTGATGAGGATATTTTCATTGAATTCCGGTTTGTTGTTTCCATTGCCGCAAGTATCATTCAGGGTATGTTCGTCATACATACAATAGGCCCCGTTCGGCGGAATAACTTCAATCTGATTCTCGTACCGGTAATAATTTTGCAGGGTTATTACAATGTCAATATAGGTTCCGGGATCTTGCGGAGGAATAGCAATATCCTGATCGGCGCCTGTCGCTTCGGCAGTTGCCAGTATCTGGTCCCCTATCGAAAGACAGATCAGTGCGCCGTCATTGGCTTTAACTGTAAAATAGTCGAGACCGCTGAGTAAAACCTCATCATGGTCTACGGTAAGGTATTGCGGAACATCGTAGTACACGGTAGAAAATGCCCCGCCATGATCGTGAAAAAGATGGTAGGTAACTTCCTTGTTATTGCCGTTATATGGCCAGTTTGACTGTTCAAGGAAGTATTTTCCGGCAGCATTTGCGAAAGCCGGTATCACTCCCCTTGCTTCGGGGTTTGTTCCGTAATCCGGCAAAAAGTCGGGCCACATGTTGTCGTACATTCCCCAAACGTAAGTATCGTTTACAAAAGAGTAGGAAACCTGCGTGGCTGCAATGATACCCAGTGCGCCATATTGGCTGCGGTGGAATTTCTCGGCAAAACATTCGCTGCTGTAATCAAACCTGCCGGTAAGACAATTCACTGAAAAAACGAATGTCAGGTCTTCATTGGTCAGGCCGTCAATGTCGCTGCTGCTGTAAGCAGGCTCACCCCAGCCCTGCTCATAGCCATGGTCGCGGTGTTGCAGAATAAAAGCTCCGTTATTGATGTCTTCGTTGATGCGTGATGCATTTCCGCCCCAGTCGTCCAGGTAATCGGGCGTGTCGGGAATGTAACCCAGACCATCTTCGCCAAACACATCAATAATTGTGGCAGTGTTGGTTGCAGTTGACCAGACTCCGCCATCAGGATTGCCGCTGTAAATGGCATTTTCACGGGCGACACTTTTCCCCAGTTCATTTTCAAGAAACCCGGCCACGATTTCAGAACACAACTGGAACCAACGTTCAGTTTGCCAGCCCATGGCTGTGATCGGATGTGCATAAAAATCGGGGTTTGTCGGTGGAGTACGTTCATAGTTCAGCACTTTCATCACCATGGTTTCAAGGTGATCTTCATTTTGTGCGGTCATCCGGGCAAAAACAATATCGGGCAACTGATCGCCGTCCACATCGGCATAAATATTATCTGAAGCGCAGTAATTGTTATAAGTAGGGGAGATAATGGTATTTCCACTGGTTCCGTAATCGGCCATCAACAGAACGGCAGCCGGTGGGATAGCCCAGTTGTTGTATGCGTCGTTGACATATTGTTCGATGGCACCGGTCGTATTGCCGCCCACTTCGGTGGTAGTAACCACTTTCGTTAAAATACCTTGTTTGGTACGGAAAATACGGATAGAATCAGCCCAGGCAGTGAAAGCCTCATCATCGGGTGTGATGATCAGATAATCGCAACCTTCATCATCTCTGTTTATGAAATTTCTGTTAGCTGGCAATTCGGGAATAGATGCCTCGTTGATCACCATATCGCGAACTATCGGCTCCCACCAGCGGTTGCGTAGCCGGTCTTCGCCGAAATGTCCGTTGCCTCCATCAAAAGTAACTTCCAGACTGACATCCCTGTGAACAATAAGTTTTTTGGTTACGGGATTGTACTGAAACGGGCTGACGGCAACAATCACCACATCAACTCCCCTGATCTTCATAGGCTCCGAGACCATGACAAAGTTCTGAGGATAAAACGCATCTTTTGAATAAATGGCCGTATTTTTCTCGTAATGCAACGGCCCTTGTTCATTGTCTTTGGGTATTCTGGGCGCAGGTGCGATTTCCATGTTTTCGTAATGTTCAACCATTTCATTCAAAACTTTTATCCTGACGGTTGCACCTTGTGGAACTGCCACGTAACGGCTGAATACAGGCATGTCGGGAGCGCCTTCGTCTCCCGGTAAAAATGCACCTTTCATAGTGACGGCATTCATTTCCCGGCCTCCAATAGTTACAGGATGAAGAGAGAAATCTTTCAGGGATATGTTGAGTTCAACACCGTGGTTATCTTGTTTCACTAAAGTCATTCCCTGGTCACCCCAGCTGTCTCCATAGGAAAACCGTTGGGGTTGGGCCATGAAAATTTGTGCATGAAAAACTAAAATCAGCACCGAGAGGATGCTAAAAAAACGTACGGACTTTTTCATCTTATTAATCGTTAATTAATTGGTTCCTGGTTTGAAAATCAGTAACAAATTTATTTAAAATATTTTTAGAATCGTTATAAACAAGTTTTAGCAGGTTGGATTTTAGTTAAAATAATGCGCTTTTTAATAGTAGTAAATTATTGAGTGATTCCTTTTTTAAACTCACTCAATATAGTGTAAGCATATTGAACATTCCACCCTTTTTGTGTTGACCATATTTTGCTGATTACAGAGTCTGTTTTGCCGGTTAGATTCTCGGTAAGTATTGTTGTTATTCTTTTTGATAGTTTCGAAGATTCCGATAAATAACTTTTTACTTCTCTTCCCAATACTCTTGCAGCAATTCTAATTGTATCAATATCATCAACCTCTAAAAGATCATAATGATGTTCAACTATTGCATCAAAATCAATTTCAAAATAGTTGATTATTATGTCCAAAATATCTTTCAGGTCAGTACCCCTGACTTCAGGACGATCATTCCATGCAATCAATTTAAGCAATACCATTCCTGGCAATAACGGGATTCTGGCAATACGTTCTTCGATTGAAATTTTTGTGGAAGATCCTAAAACTTCTTTAAATCCCAATACATGCAAATCGAAATTCTTACCGGAAAATGAAAATTTTTCATCCTGTTCGATATGTCCATAAGGAAGAATATCAACAGCAATACCAAAACGATTATGATAAAAAGTCCAGGGTGCTTTAACTTTCGTAAAACCGTTGGTGACCAGATCTTTGATTATATGATTATATTCATTCATTGATGAAATCATTACTGCAAAATCAATGTCTTTGGTTCCACGCCCCGGTTGTATGCCATTTCGTAAAAACTCGAGTGCAATCGCATTTGCTCCGATAAGATAGCAAGGTATATGATTGGATACCATGACATCGTCAATAATGTTAAATATTTCCCTGAAATAGGGAATAGCTAACTCTTTATAAGATTTCTTTGATGAATTCATCGAAAATTAATTGAGATGTTTCCACGCAGCGTTTATCTTTTTTCATAATCAAATCAGCATAAATCAATAATTCAGGGGCAATTACGCTATTTGAAGAATTTACCCAAAACATTTGATATACCAAAATATTACCTTGTTCATCAGGGATCAACCTGTAATTTTTCATCAAGTCATAATTGCTTTCTAAAGTATAAAGCGTAAACTCTTCCGGTCTTAAATGATTTGTTAGCAGGTCTCCTGCCGGTTCGCCACCCCAAACGGTTTTTTCTGCATTTAAAACGATATTCCTCCAATCCGACCGGGCTTTGAACTTTCCGCGATATAATGATGGCTTTAACAAGTTTTCGTAACCAGTTATCCATTGATTCAACAATTCTTTGCGATTTTCCCAGATATACTTTTTCTTCTCCAGCGGCAATAAAAATCCTTTTTCTTTTAATCCTGTGATAATTTGTGGAATATTACCGAGAGCGACTCCGGTAACACTTGCAATTTCACGGTGTGGCAGATTAACAAGTTCTTTGTCCACCAGCATGTGAAACAAAACTTTAAGTCCGGTTTTAGTAAAAGCCCTGTTTCCGGTTCCTTTTAATTCTTTTATTTTTTTCTGGCTGTCAATCCAGATAAATATACCATTGTTTTTTAAAAAAATATTTCCGCTGGCATCAAGGTATGAAATTCCATATTCCCGTAGCCATTCCTTCGCTGTAGGATATATATTTTGAGCGATAATGATATATTGTTTCTCATTATCAAGTTGTTTTATTATTGCCGGAATTTGATGTAATCTGATTTCCTTTCGGATTTCGGTCTCAAATTGTAACACATTGTTCTCAAAATAAAATTCAATCAATACGGCTTTACCCTTTCCGGCAATCCATTTACTCCTAATCCCGGTGTTTTTTTCAAGATTCTCAACGGCCTGATGGATAATTACTTTCTTTTCCATGTTCATTGAATAATTGTGTTCACGAAACGTGAACAAGATAAATATATGAACAAAGATATAAAAATATAATGATGTTAAGCATCTTTTTTACCTAATTTTACCCGCCCAAACGAGGACGAAGATTGATAGCTCTTAAAAGGAGAAATGGAAAATAAAAGAACACAAACCATATTACGCAAGCCCGAGTGGTTGAAAATCAAAGTGCCGTCAGGTAAGCAATATCTTACGGTTAAAGAGGTGGTCAACCGGCATAAGCTACACACCATTTGTACCAGTGGTCATTGCCCGAATATGCATGAATGCTGGGGAAGGGGTACGGCCACACTGATGATACTCGGTGATATCTGCACCCGTTCCTGTGGTTTCTGTAATGTGAATACAGGCAGGCCGTTACCTGTAGATCGGGAGGAACCAAAAAGGGTTGCCGAATCGGTGAGGTTGCTTAAATTAAAACATGTGGTGCTTACTTCGGTTGACCGTGACGACCTGGATGACGGAGGGGCTGAAATCTGGGCGCTAACCATAAAGGAAATAAAGAAATCAAATCCCGGCACGACAATAGAAACGTTGATCCCTGATTTTGACGGGAGGAAAGAACTGATCCTGCGGATCGTAGATGCAGGCCCGGAAGTGGTATCTCATAACCTGGAGACAGTCAGGCGGGTCACCCC
>JAADID010000300.1:0-2385 GCA_013151505.1 Chlorobiota bacterium
GGCAAGGCCATCCAGGTCGGGAAAAAGTGTGGCATTGGTAATATTCATATTGTACAATTCGCGCAGGGTGTGATGGCGCATTTTGGATGTGTTCAATTCAAATTTTACCAGCGCTTTGATTTGTTTTACCGTATTCAGAATGATCTCATCCACAGTTTTATCAATCCTGGACGGAACAATAAATGTTCCCGACTGGGCGATCAGCCTCATGTTCATCCGGTAAGGTTCTCCCTGGGTCACAAACTCGTAATTGTTTTTCAGGTAATATTTTTCATAATTGTCCTTTTTCCACAGCCCGATATTGTCGTGGATGTTTCCGGAAATTTCCAGATCGGGAAAAGATTGTTTGGAATGAAGCGCCGGCGGATAAATCGCCCAGATCGCTGCTTTTTTGTGGGCACTTTCCATTGCAAAAAACGCGGCAACATAAGGCGACCACGTAAAGTCAATCAGCCGTGTCGGAGCGCCATGATGCTTCATGATGGATAACCATTCAAAAGCATCATCATCCTTTGGAAGATGGACAAGGAACTGATGGGCTTTTCTTTTAAAAATCCTGAATATCCTGCGTTCCTGCTTACTCCATACCTTCGGATTCACATGATAACCTTTCAGATAGCGGCTAAGGGTTGACTCAAGTTTCCATTCTGCATCCGACTGCCCGCGAAATGCCCAACTACGGTATTCATCCCCGGCAATAACATCCTGAAACTCTTTCCAGGAATTTATTTTTATGACTTTCAATATCTTATTGTTTTAACGATAATGTGCATTGTACCTTGGGCTAATGTACGAATAATTTGCAGACCTTTGCCCGGTATGTATAACATGATCACCATACTCGGCCCCACAGCCACCGGAAAGACACGCCTGGCAGCAAAACTCGCGTATTTGATCGGTGGCGAGATCATCAGCGCCGATTCACGGCAGGTTTACAAAGGAATGGATATCGGCACGGGAAAAGACCTCAACGATTACGTTGTGAATAACAAACAAATTCCTTATCACCTTGTAAATATTGTCGGGCCGGGATACGAATACAATCTGTTTGAATTTTTGCGGGATTTTACAAAAGCTTTTAACCTCATAAACAACAGGCATAATGTCCCCGTTCTGTGCGGAGGAACAGGATTGTACTTAGATGCCGTACTGAGAGGGTATCAGATGAAAGATGTCCCGGAAAACAAAGAACTAAGGGAAAAACTTGAAAAACTTTCACATAAGGAACTGATTAAAATACTGAATCAATACGGTGATTTGCACAACACAACGGATATCACTGACCGTAACCGGACAATCCGGGCCATAGAGATCAGGGAATACGAAAAGAATAATCCGGAAAAAATTATTGAATTACCAAAAACAGAATCTGTTAATTTTGGTATCCGTTTTGACCGTTCAATAATCAGGGAAAGAATTACCCGGCGACTGAAAACCCGGCTGAACGAAGGGATGGTTGAAGAAGTGAAGCATTTGCTGGAATCCGGATTAAAACCCGGTCAACTTGCGTTTTACGGGCTGGAATACAAGTATGTAACGCAATATGTAACAGGTGAAATAAATTATGATGAAATGTTCAGGTTGCTGAACACAGCCATTCACCAGTTTGCCAAACGACAAATGACCTGGTTCAGAAGAATGGAGAAAAACGGGATAAAAATTCACTGGGTTGACGGGGAAAAAACCGATGAAGAGAAATCAGCGTTTATTATAAATTTTTTGAAATGATTCAAAAATCTGCAAGCATGAAAATTGACAAGGGCACATCAGCAAAACTCTATTATACGCTGACAACCCTGCCGGATGAAAAAATAATTGAGAAAGTTACCCCTGAAAAGCCGGTAACCTTTACCTTTGGAAACGGACAACTTGTTGAAGGATTTGAAAAAAACCTTTTTGGATTGCAATCCGGAGACAGTTTTGATTTTGTCATCAAATCCGCAGACGCTTACGGGCCGGTGGACCCGTATGCAATTTTTGATGTTCCCAAAGATACTTTTGAAGTGGATGGCAAAATAGATGAAAAGATGCTCAGGGTGGGAAACGTTATTCCCATGACAGACAATTACGGAATCAAGCACCTGGGGAAAATTATCAAAGTGTTGGAGGATGCGGTGAGTTTTGATTTTAACCATCCGCTTGCCGGCAAAGACCTCCGGTTTAAGGGAAATATTGTAGATGTATTTAAAATTTAATAATTAAATATTCACATCATGAAAAAAGTTTTATTGTTCAGTTTAATAGCAGGCTTATTTTTAATTGCTTGCAACAACCTAAACCAAAAACAATCTTCAGAGAAGGTTGAATACAAGCCTGTTGTCATTGTTCCTGATACAACCATTAATATTGTGCTTGACGATAGCATCAGGAAAGTACTGCTTGAAC
>JAADID010000300.1:2435-11369 GCA_013151505.1 Chlorobiota bacterium
GAACTAAGAAAAGCGATTAAAGAGGGGGGAATAGTGAACGCCATTTCTTTTTGCAATAAAAGGGCGATGGAGATTACCGACTCCATATCACTGGCGGAAAAAGTTTACATCAAGCGGCTTGCAAAAAAATACCGGAACCCGGTGAATGACATGTCAAAGAACGAGAGCAATATTTATAAGGGATTTATCATTAATCAACTCTCAAAAAAATGGTATCCCGCCATGATTACCTGGAACGAAAAAGGGGAACCGGTTTATTATAACCCGATTATAGTGGATGCTTTGTGCCTGAAATGTCACGGAATTCCCGAAAAAGATATTAAACCGGAAGTCGCTGAAAAGATAGCTGAATTGTATCCCGATGATAAAGCCACCAACTTCAAGGTTGGCCAACTTCGCGGAATGTGGTCCATTACTTTCCCTGAGTACAGGGTAACCGATGCAAAATAACGATCCACGACTTTAACCTATAACCGCCACATCATGGGGCAGAAATGTGTGCATTGCGGAGAAGATTGCGGAAAATATCCGATAATGTATGACGAGAAGCCTTTTTGTTGTCACGGATGCAAAACCGTTTACAAGATACTGGATAAACAAAATCTGAATCAGTATTACGAAATCGAACCCATGTCGGGGAGAAAAGTGGAACAGGAGGAGGTGGGCGACAAATATGCCTACCTTGACCTGGAGGAGATCAGGGAAAAACTGCTCACTTTTTCGGACGGCGATACCAGCAAAGTAGATTTGTTTATTCCGTCCATCCATTGCGCTTCGTGCATCTGGCTGTTGGAACACCTTGACACACTGAATCCGGGGATCATTTACTCCAACGTGAATTTTCCGCGAAAAACAGTCAGCATTACTTTCAAAAACAACGAAATATCGCTCAGACAACTGGTCGAGTTGTTGGTTTCCGTTCATTATATTCCCGAAATCACACTGGACAAGGTGGATCGGGAGGAATCAAAAAAAAGCGATCGTGACCTTTTAATAAAAATCGGTGTGGCCGGCTTCAGCCTGTTGAATGTTATGCTTTATAATTTCCCCGAATATCTGCCTGGGGGGGACCAACTGAGCGAGTCGTTTACCAGGATGTTCGGCTGGCTTAGCTTTGCTTTGTCATTGCCGGTTGTTTTATACAGCGCCAACGATTATTACCTTTCGGCTTTCAAGGGACTCAGACATAAATTCGTGAACATTGACGTCCCCATTACCCTGGGCATATTTACACTTTTTTTTCAAAGTACTTATGATATTTTTACCGGACATGGTATCGGTTATTTTGATTCGCTG
This sequence comes from Chlorobiota bacterium, assembly GCA_013151505.1. GTDB lineage: Bacteria > Bacteroidota > Bacteroidia > Bacteroidales > F082 > JAADID01. Next base: position 3,732 of record JAADID010000300.1, read on the forward strand.
GTAGGTCTGGTTTTTTTACTCCTTATCGGGAAATGGTATCAGGGAAAAACATACCGGGCGCTTTCATTCGAAAGAGATTACAAATCCTATTTTCCGGTAGCCGTGACCAAAATTGTAAACGGCAAAGAGGAGTACATCCCATTATCCAAACTGACAAAAGGGGAACACATCCTGATCAGGAACCGCGAACTCATCCCCGTGGATTCAAGAATCCTGAAAGGTAAGGCAAACATTGATTATTCGTTTGTTACCGGAGAGTCCATCCCCGTACCGAAAGAAACAGGCGAAATGGTCTTTGCAGGAGGAAGGCAGGTTGGCGGAACCATTGAACTGGAAGTCCTTAAAGAAGTTGAACAGAGTTATCTTACTCAGCTTTGGAACCAGAAAAGCAACCGGGAGGGATCCGCATCGCATCTAAAAATGATTGTAAACAGGGTGAGTGAATATTTTACGGTGATCATTCTTCTTATCGCCGTTTCGGCTGCCGTTTACTGGTTTTTTAAAAATCCGTCCCTTGCCACATTTGCCTTTACTTCCGTCCTGATCATTGCCTGTCCCTGTGCCCTGGCCCTGACTGTTCCTTTTACTTTCGGGAGCACCATGCGGGTTTTCGGAAGGAACGGTTTCTATATAAAAAACACCGATGTCATCGAAAAAATGCATTCCGTTGATACTGTTGTTTTTGATAAAACGGGAACACTCACATTAAACCGTAGCATGCATGTTGAATTTGTCGGAGACGAGCTCACGAAAGAAGAATTATCTATGATCAAAACACTGGTAAGCAATTCAAGCCACCCGTTAAGCACCACAATAAAAGACTTTATAACCGAAGAAGCAGAAAACGAAATAGAAGACTTTCAGGAAATTCCGGCCATGGGCATTTCGGGTAAGGTGAATAATGTGAAAGTAAACATCGGCTCCAAAAAATTCGTCTCGGGCAAAGAGGATACCAAACCCGATTCGACAAATGTGTATGTATTTATCGGTAACCATGTGAAAGGGTACTTTAAGATCCGTAACCAGTACCGTCCCGGATTAAAAGAAGTGATTGAAAGCCTGAAAGACAAATACAAACTTTATTTGCTGTCGGGGGATAACGAGTCGGAACGTGAAACGCTCCAGCCGCTTTTCGGCGATGACACAGTACTCTTTTTTCATCAAAGTCCGTCCGATAAAATGAATTTCATTGAAAAACTGAAAGCCGACGGGCGCAAGGTGCTCATGATTGGCGACGGGTTGAACGATGCCGGAGCTCTAATGAAAAGCGATATCGGGCTGACCATTGCCGACGACATTTACAGTTTCTCCCCTGCCTGCGACGGCATCCTTGAAAGTTCACGGTTTGGAAAACTTTACCGTTTTATCCGTTTCACCGGTATTTCGATGAAAATAGTCAGGATCAGTTTTTTGATTTCATTCCTGTATAATGTTATCGGTATCTTTTTTGCCGTGCAGGGAATACTTTCACCGCTGATAGCTGCCGTTTTAATGCCCGTAAGTTCAATCAGTGTTGTGGCATTTGCTACCCTGACCGTTAATTTATCAGGACGTAAATTTTTATAGGAGCAGTTGACATAACGTGTTGTTTGTTAATAAAAACTCTGCTTTTTATCATAATTTATATGCAAGTATTTAGATTATTTATACTTTTGAGCCGACTTACAAAAACCAACAATTTTTATTTTTCATGTCTGTTATCCTGATCCTGATTATTCTTGGTGTGCTGGTAACCGGAGGGTTTCTCATTGGCTTTATCTGGGCTGTCAGAAGCGGCCAATATGACGATACCGACTCACCTGCCGTGCGTATGCTGTTCGATGATTATAAAATCGAAAAAAAAAAGAGGGAGACGAATTAGAAAAGGATACTGAAGAAAAAGATTCACAAAAAGAAAACAACAATAAATCTAAGTCGAATTAATTAACAAGAAGCTTATGGAATTACAAAAGTTTACTTATGACAACAAGCTTACTAAGATGTTTCTCTTTGCAACGGTATTGTGGGGATTCATCGCTATGCTTGTTGGGCTGACCATTGCTTTCGAATTGATCTTCCCCCGGATGAGCGGAGAAATCGAGTGGTTGGTTTTTAGCCGCCTGCGTCCATTGCATACCAACGGTGCTATTTTTGCATTTGTTGGAAATGGCATTTTTCTGGCGATCTATTACTCAACACCCCGGTTACTAAAAACACCGATGTACAGCAAAACCCTGGGACTTATCAATTTCTGGGGCTGGCAGTTGATCATTGTTCTTGCAGTCATCACCTACCCTTTGGGGTTGACACAATCCAAAGAATACGCAGAACTTATCTGGCCCATTGACGTTCTCGTTGTTATTATCTGGGTGGTTTTCGGGCTCAACCTGCTTATGACTCTCGTCAAACGCCGGATAAAACATATTTATGTTGCCATCTGGTTTTACATTGCAACGTGGGTAACTATTGCCGTACTTTACATTGTAAATAACCTTCAGATACCCACTTCGTTTCTGCACAGCTATCCGGTTTATGCCGGCATACAGGATGCCCTGGTTCAATGGTGGTACGGACATAATGCCGTGGCCTTTTTCCTGACCACGCCTTATCTCGGGCTAATGTATTACTTTGTTCCGAAAGCATCAAACAGGCCCATTTATTCTTACAAATTGTCTATTATTCATTTCTGGGCTTTGATTTTCATTTATATCTGGGCAGGACCTCATCACCTGTTGTATTCTTCACTTCCCGACTGGGCACAGGCGCTGGGCGTGGCATTTTCCATCATGCTGATCGCTCCTTCGTGGGGAGGTATGATCAACGGCCTGCTGACACTCCGGGGCGCATGGGATAAAGTCCGTGAAGATCCCGTATTGAAAATGTTCGTGGTCGGTGTTACCGCTTATGGTATGTCAACATTTGAAGGCCCTATGCTGTCGCTGAAAACAGTGAATGCTTTGAGCCATTTCACTGACTGGACCATTGGCCATGTACACATCGGAACACTCGGGTGGAACGGCATGCTGACCTTTGGGATGATCTACTGGCTTACTCCACGTTTATTTAATACAAAGCTCTGGTCAAAACAACTGGCAAACGTCCACTTCTGGATTGCAACCACCGGTATGTTGTTCTTCTCCATTCCTTTATATTTCGCCGGGTTCACCCAGGCTCTCATGTGGAAACAGTTTACTCCCGAAGGATACCTTGCCTATCCTAACTTCCTTGAGACGGTAACTCAGATATTACCCATGTATTACCTGCGTGCTTTCGGTGGCACACTCTATTTAATCGGGGCGATTTTATTTTTGATCAATGTTAAGAAAACCGCATCGGCAGGTAAATTTGTCAGATACGAGGAGGATGCGGCGCCGGCCAGACCGCCAGCCAAACCCAGGGAAGGATGGCACAGGAAACTGGAAGGAAGACCTCTTCAGTTTACCGTAGCTTCATTGATTGTTATCCTCATCGGAGGAATGGTAGAGATCATCCCCATGTACCTTGTCAAGTCAAATGTTCCGACCATCGCAAGTATAAAACCGTATTCACCTCTTGAACTGGAAGGACGTGATATTTACATAAGCGAAGGATGTTACCTTTGTCATTCGCAAATGGTCAGGCCTTTCAGGAGTGAAGTGGAACGCTACGGAGAATATACAAAAGCCGGTGAAACGGTTTACGATCGCCCGTTCCAGTTTGGTTCAAAACGAACAGGGCCGGATCTGGCGCGGGAAGGAGTAAAATCGCTACCCAACTATAAACCCAATTCGTGGCATTATAACCACATGCTTGATCCGCAAAAGTTAAATGCCGAATCCATCATGCCGCCGTATCCGTGGTTGATTGAAAAAGACATGGATCTGTCGAACCTTTCATCAAAGATCAGGGTATTAACCAGCCTCGGAACGCCTTATCCCGAAGGATACGCCGACGGTCAGGCCCTTAAAGACCTGGAAGCCCAGGCCGCTGAGATTGTCGCCGATTTGAAAAGCGCCGGCATTGATGTGGAACCCAACAAACAAATCATTGCTTTGATTGCCTACCTGCAACGCCTTGGCGTTGATCTGTATAGCGGAAATTCACAAAGTCAATTGAGCGAAAAGTAATTATCCGGTAAAATGAAAATTGTCATCCATACTTTGGAACAGATCAACGGGGTTGAGATTTATCCCATTATCTCGTTGATCATTTTCTTCGTGTTTTTTATCATCATCGGCATTCAGGTATTTACTGCCGATAAGGAGTATATTGATGAAATGAAAAACATGCCTTTGGATGGCAACGACGATTTTGAGGAAAATTTTGATAATCAATTGAATAATAAAAATTTATAACAATGGCTTCAGAGAATATCAAACAGCAAAATAATGAGGATTATGAAATAGATACCCTGACCAACGACCGGTTGATCAAAGACCATGAATATGACGGGATCAGGGAACTCGACAACGACCTTCCACCCTGGTGGAAATGGTTGTTTTACATCACAATTGTTTTTGCCGCGGTTTATCTCATCCGGTTATTCGTTTTTCATTCGGATGATTTGATCCAGGACAGGGAATTTGCCAAAGAGATGAAAAATGTTGCCGCAGCAAAAACTGCAGAATCAGCGACGCCTGCAGCGGAATTCAAAGTTGAATTACTTACCGATGAGGCTTCACTCGCTGCCGGGCAGGAAACATGGACAAAGATATGTGCCGCCTGTCATCTCGCAGATGGTGGCGGCCTGGTCGGCCCGAATATGACTGACGATTACTGGATTCACGGGAATACGGTCAATGACCTTTTCAATGTAGTATCCAATGGTGTGATTGAAAAAGGGATGCTCCCTTATAAAAACCAGCTTTCCGAACAAAAGCGGTTGGAAGTGGTCAGTTATATTCTGGAAAAACTGCATGGCTCCACTCCGGCTAATCCGAAAGCCCCACAGGGTAAGAAATACTAAGTTTTTCAGACCTTACTTTTATTATTCAGAAAGCCGGGTTTTATAATTCGGCTTTTTGATATTTATTTAATTTTAGCGCATTCATTGTTTTAGTTTAACATGGCAAAACCAAAAAATAAAAAAGATCAGGCTTACTTCCGTGATCGCCTTACAACGGTTGACAGCGAAGGAAAAAGAAGTTGGATTTATGCCCGAAAACCAAAGGGGAAGTTTTTGAACCGTCGCAGGATACTGGCTTTAATATTATTACTCTTTTTTTATTTCGCTCCGTTCATCAGGGTTCACAACGAACCGCTGCTATTGTTCAATTTCCTGGAAAGAAAATTCATCATTTTCGGAACGGTTTTCTGGCCACAGGATTTCCATCTCGTCCTGTTAATGTTTATTACGGCACTTATTTTTATCATTTTATTTACCGTGATCTACGGCCGGATTTTTTGCGGATGGGTCTGCCCGCAAACAATTTTCATGGAATTTGTTTTTCGCCGGATTGAGTACTGGATTGAAGGGAACGCTCCGGCACAAAGGAAACTGGATGCCGCTCCGTGGACTTTTGATAAAATATGGAAAAAGTCCCTTAAGCATGCTGTTTTCTTTCTTATTTCATTCATTACGGCAAATACGTTCCTGGCTTATATCATTGGTACCGACGAGCTTTTAGTCTATTACCGCGAAGGGCTTGCAGAAAATTATAAAGGATTCATCGGGCTTCTGATCTTTTCCGGTGCTTTCTATTTCATATTTGCTTTTTTTCGTGAGCAGGTTTGTACCATCGCCTGTCCTTACGGACGACTGCAGGGAGTACTAATTGATAAGAAAACCGTAATCGTTGCCTATGATTACCAGCGCGGCGAACCCCGGGGGCCGCTGAATAAAACAGACGGAGATTGTGTTGACTGCGATCTTTGTGTTCAGGTATGCCCGACAGGCATTGACATCAGGAACGGAACACAACTGGAATGTATTAATTGCACGGCCTGCATTGACGCTTGCAACAGTGTGATGGAAAGGGTAAAAAAACCGAAAGGGTTGATCCGTTACGATTCGGAAGAAGGTATTGAAACAGGTCATCATCATCTTTTCAATGCCAGAACCATTTTCTATTCCGTAGCGCTTACACTGATGATCTTTTTTGTTGCTGCCCTGTTTTCTTTCAGGGGTGATTTTGAGGCAACCATTCTCCGGATGGGGGGAACACTTTATCAGGATTACGGAACCGACAGTATCAGCAACATATACATTTACACCATCGTCAACAAAGCAAACAAGCCCATTGAAATTGATTTTAAACTGTTGGAACCCAAAGGAAATATCCGTTCTATCGGCGGCAATGATACAATACCGAAAGGCATTGTGGGAAAAGGACAATTTCTGATTGTTCTTGCAAAAGACCAGGTTAAACATTCCGATACGCAGGTAAAGATCGGACTTTATCTGGATGGTGAGCAAAAAGAGATTTATCATACTACATTTGTCGGTCCGAATGCGCTGGATAAGCCGAAAAAGTAAAAATCCGGAACGGTCAACAGAAACGATAACTTAAAAAGCGCTTATGAAAATAAAATGGAACTGGGGAACAAAACTGACGATAGCTATTATTTTGTTCATGTCACTGATAGTTTCCTTTGTTTATATGACTACACAATATCCGATAGATCTTGTTGAAGAAGATTATTACCCCAAAGGGTTAAAATATCAGGAGCGCATTGATGAAATCAAAAATGCACGACCATTTGCGGGTGAGGTAAGGGCCTTCCAGGAAACGGGGGTTGTCGTAATAACTTTCCCTGATATCAACCCTGATACGGGCACAATAACCTTTTACCGCCCGTCGGATATTCAACTCGATCTGGTTTTCGACATCAAACCTGACAGTACATTGAAAATGACTTTTCCCAAAAAAGAATTTAAAAAAGGTAAATATTACCTGAAAATTTACTGGGAAGAAAACAGGAAAAAATATTACATTGAAAAACCATTTTATTTTAATTAATGAATGAATTATAACGAACTTTATCTCATTGCACTGATGACCGGGCTGGTGGGTAGTTTGCATTGTATCGGCATGTGCGGGCCCATCGCCATTGCTTTACCGCTTGGTAAAAAAAGCTGGGGACACCGAATACTGGGAGGGATTACATATAACACCGGCCGCATTGTCATGTATGGCATCCTCGGTGCTTTGTTCGGTTTGCTGGGGCAAGGAATTGAGATGGCAGGCCTCCAGCGGGGAGCATCCGTTTTTATTGGTGTTTTAATGATACTTTCTATCGTTTTTCCGGTCCTTTTCAAAGGGAAAATAAATGTGGAAGCCTTCTTTTTTGGCTATGCCGGAAAAATGATCGGAAATATCAGAAAACTATTTACCATAAACTCATTTCCCTCCCTGTTTTTAATCGGGTTACTGAACGGTTTACTTCCCTGTGGACTGGTGTATGTAGCCATTGCCGGAGCAATAAATACAAATAACGTTCTGTCCGGCATCTTCTACATGATCATTTTTGGCCTCGGAACGATCCCTGTTCTGCTGGCCATCCCTCTTGTGGGAAACCTCATTGGCGCCGGCTTCAGGAAACGCTACAAATTCTTATTGAATTGGTTCATTGTATTCCTTGGCGTACTTTTCATATTGCGCGGGCTTTCGCTGGGAATATCTTACGTCAGTCCACCTCAAAAAATGCTGAAACCGCACGAAAAGATAATACAGCACGATG
>JAADID010000192.1 GCA_013151505.1 Chlorobiota bacterium
TAAAGCCCGGAACGGTTGAATTTGACGAGTATTACAAAAACAATCCCGGTAAAAAAGATGCGGATGATGTCTTCAGGAAAAAGCCCGGCCTCCTGCAGCCGGGAACCACGCAATACAACCCGTTCCGGTTTGCCTCGGCAGATGCCAGCTTTGAAACCATCGAGGAATTGAGGGCTTTTGTTGATGGCCCGGTTTCGGAACAGAAAACGGATGTTGTACCGGAAAAGATTACCCGTTACATCAAAGCCTGGTCAAAAAAACTTGGTGCCGTGGATTGCGGCGTTACGGAATTAAAAAAATACCACCTGTATTCCGTTGGCGGAAGGGCGGAACGCCGCAGCAAGCCGGTGGTCAACAACCACAAGTATGCCATCGCTTTTACCGTGGAAATGGACAGGGCCATGATTACCCCGGCGCCGCGTGGAACCGTCGTGATGGAATCGGGGCAGCAGTATCTCGAGTCGGGGAAGATCGCTTTGCAGGTGGCTGCTTTCATCCGCAAGCTGGGTTATGAAGCACGGGCTCACATTGACGGAAATTACCAGGTCGTTTGCCCGCTGGTGGCCCGCGATGCCGGACTGGGCGAGATCGGCAGGATGGGATTGCTGATGACCCCCAAACTGGGGCCACGGGTCAGGATATCCGTTGTAACGACCAACCTGCCACTGGTAACGGACAAACCGTTGCATGAATATTCCATGATTGACTTTTGTGAAAGGTGTAAAAAATGTGCCGATGCCTGTCCGTCAAAAGCCATCTCTTTCGACAGCCGGAAGGAAATTGACGGTGTTCTGCGCTGGCAGATCAGCCAGGAGGCATGTTTTACCCTGTGGTGCACCTTAGGAACGGATTGCGCCCGGTGTATCAGTGTCTGTCCGTTTTCTCATCCCGACAACGCGCTGCATGGTATCGTCCGTTCCGGCATCAGAAATTCATCGCTTTTCAGGATTGCGGCTTTGAAAATGGACGACGTGTTTTACGGCAGGAAACCGGCCCCGGCTTCACTACCCGAATGGGCGAATTTGGATTGATTTATATTTGAAGGTATAATACGAAAATAAATGACATACCTTAGGAAAGCAACGTACCTGATGCGGTTACAGTGTTTTATATTAAATCGGCACTATTAATCGCGATAAAAATAAGGTAATAAGGTCGGTGTCATTTTTTATATTTCAGACTACTAAGATGATAAGGTCGGAAATAAGGTTTTTATTGATACCTGACACGTATCATTTATCCTGTAATTTTAAAACCTTATCAAAAAACCTTAGTAGCTCCCCGAACCAGCCCCATTCCAACCTTATTAGCTTATCATTTCCAAGATCTGAAAAAATGCAATTAATATTTATCACTTTCATCTAAAAAGGCGTTCCGGGACAAAATTAAATTTGCCCACTAATTTTCATGTTGAACCCCCATGTTATTATTTTTCGGAAATTTGCTGCCATTAGTTTTTAAGTGACTAATCAGTATAAATTAATGAGTAATTATCAAAAGGACACAATCTTACTTATAATGAACGAAATCAGTAATCATTAAACATAAAAACCATGAGTAACAGAAGGACATTTATCAAGACCACCGTGCTGGTGGCATCGGGGCTAGCTGTTTCGGGAGCTGCACTGGCCAAGGGAAAGGGGAAATCGCCTACCTTCCCGGGAATAATATATACAAGAAACGACCAGGGTATATGGGAAGGCAAAGCGGGCAGCCATGCCCCCGAAGTGACCATCAAAGACAGAAAAGTTACGGTTTATACAAACCACACAATGACGGAGGAACATTACATTGTCCGCCATACTGTGGTCACGGAAAAAGGTAAAGTTCTGGGATCCAAAACCTTTTATCCCGATAAAGATAAAAAAGCCATCTCGGAATACAAAATTCCCGACAATATTTCGGGGAGACTTTATGCCACCAGCTTTTGCAATAAACACGATTTCTGGCTGACCGAGTTTGAGATATAATGATAAAGATCGCATTGATTCAGCAACATGCTACGGACAGCAGGGCTGAAAATACGGAAAGGGCTATAAAAGCGTTCGAAGAAGCTGCGGCAAAAAGGGCGCAATTAATTTGCTTTGCCGAGCTGGCATTCGAGCCGTTTTATCCGCAATACAGAGCCTCTGGCGACGTGACCCGCCTTGCGGAAACCATCCCCGGCCCGACAACAGATGCATTTGCAAAACTGGCAAAAAAATACGGGATTGTTGTCGTTTTAAACCTTTTTGAAAAAGAAAACAACCGCACTTACGATGCTTCGCCCGTTATTGATGCGGACGGCCGTTTACTGGGAAAAACGCGCATGGTGCATATTCCCGATTACCAGTATTTCCATGAAAAGACTTACTATGCACCGGGCGACACGGGGGCTCCCGTTTATGATACGGCCGTTGGCAGGATCGGGGTTGCCATTTGTTACGACAGGCATTATCCCGAGTACATGCGGGCGCTGGGTCTGGCAGGAGCCGAGCTGGTGATCACTCCCCAGGCGGGCGCCGAAGGCGAATGGACCGAAGGGTTGTATGAAGCCGAGATGCAGATTGCCGCTTTCCAGAACGGTTATTTCACGGCGCTGTGCAACCGTGTGGGAAGGGAAGATAATCTGATGTTCTCGGGTGAGTCGTTTGTCTGCGATCCCGACGGACGAGTCGTTGCGCAGGCCGGCACAGGGACGGATGAAATCCTCTATTGCGACATTGACCCGGAAAAGGTGAAAACCTCACACGCCAAACGGCTCTTTTTCCCCGACAGGAGGGAGGAGTTGTACGGGGAATGGTTTTAAAAGTACCGGCAGCTCCTGACCCGCTGAACGTCTCTGTCTTTCCGCGGGCCGATAAAACATACAGATCAACTTTTCCAAAGTTTAAAACTTTGGAAAAGTTTGTTTTTTGTACTTTTAAATCGCAATCATTTAAAGATCAAAAATGAAAATACATGTTACATTGCTTACCTTTCTGATAGTGTTATCGGGTGTTTCATGTCAACATGAAAACAGTGGAAATAAAACTGCAAAAAAAGCAGAAATCAGAAAAATACTTAACCAGCAGGCAACAGCCTGGAATGAAGGAAATATTGAAAAATACATGGAAGGCTATCTTCGCTCGGATTCGCTGCGGTTTGCTTCCGGAGGAAACGTAACTTACGGCTGGCAGACAACACTGGAACGTTACCGTAAAGGATATCCCGACAAATCTTCCATGGGAAAACTGATATTTTCAGAAATTGACATCACGATGATCTCTGACGATGCTGCCCTGGTGTTCGGTAAATGGGAGTTGCAAAGGGAAAACGACCGTCCGCATGGGCTTTTTACGCTCCTGTTCAGAAAAACAAAAGCCGGCTGGCGGATTGTGCATGACCATACTTCTTCGGCGAGGTGAATGGTTGATGGAAAATTGTTAATGGGGAATCGGTTGAATCGGTTGAACTGGTTGAATCGGTTGAACTGGTTGAACTGGTTGGATCCCTAAATCAGGTAATCGTTGGCTAATGACTAAAGATTGAAGGCGATTGCCTCCTTTTCAAACCACTGTCACTTCCCTTTCGAGAAGGATGTCGAATTTTTCGTGAACACTTTCCACAATCCGTTGCGAAAGGTCGTAGATCTGTTTTCCGGTGGCATTGCCGTAATTGACCAGTACCAGGGCTTGTTTTTCGTACACTCCGGTATCTCCTTCCCTCCTGCCTTTCCACCCGCACTGCTCGATCAGCCAGCCGGCTGCCAGCTTGAAGCGACGATCTCCCGTATCGAAAGCAGGCATCCCGGGGAACCGGCTTAGCAATTGTCCGGCTTTTTTCGCAGAAACCACGGGGTTCTTAAAAAAACTTCCGGCACTGCCCAATACGGAAGCATCCGGCAGTTTCGACCTGCGGATGGCTTTGACAGCCTCACTGACATCGCGAATGGTAATTTCGTCAACCGGGTTTTGCGTAAAGTATTCCCGAAGGGCTTTGTAACCGATATTTACTTCCGGCATTTTGTTCAATTTCAGCACGATGCTTGTTACGAGGTAGTGTTTTTTTCCGTCGGTTTTGAATATACTTGTCCGGTAGCCCAGTTTACATTGCTTTACCGAAAACATTTCCAGGTTGCCGGTACGGAGGTCGAAGACTTCGACGCAATCCAGAACATCCTTCAGTTCCACACCGTAAGCACCGATATTCTGAACCGGAGCAGCACCAACGGTACCCGGTATCAGGCTCATGTTTTCGAGCCCGCCCCATCCCCTGCCGACGGTGTAATCCACAAGATCAGTCCAGCTTTCGCCGGCATTTACTCTTAAAAAGACATGATCATCATCTTCTTCCACTACTTCCCTGCCCATAAGGCGATTCAGGACGATCACACCGGGAAAGTCGCGTACAAACAAAACATTGCTTCCCTGACCCATAAAAAACACAGGCTTTTCCCTGTAAAACGAACTGTCGGTCAGATTGGTAAGATCGTCGAAGTTTTCGATAATCATGAGCCTTTTCGCACGGGCATCAACACCAAAAGTGTTCAGGGATTTAAGATTATAATTTTTTCTGACCAGCATGTTTCAAAGGTAACAAAACAGGGCAATAAATTTAACGGGAAACAGTTATTATTTCATACGGAAATCAACAATTAACAACCTGAAGCAAACCAGTACTTGAAAAAGAGAGCCATTGTTTCGGTCATCAACGACCTGGTAACGGACCAACGGGTTAAAAAAACATGCCAGACCCTAACGGACCTTGGCTTTGAAGTTACCCTTACCGGGAGGAAAATGCGATCGGGTCCTCCGATGGATGATCGCCCGTATAAAACTGTGCGCATGAAACTTGTCGCCGAAAAAGGGCCTCTGTTTTACGCATGTTTTAATTTCCGGCTTTTCTTTTTTCTGTTATCCCGCAAATCTGAGTTGTTGGTCGCCAACGACCTGGACACGCTCCTCCCGAATTATCTTGTCAGCCGTATGAAAAATATACCCCTGGTCTATGACAGTCATGAATATTTCACAGGCGTTCCCGAACTGGTCAACCGGAAAAAGGTACAGGGCGTCTGGAAAAGCATTGAGAAAAGGATCTTCCCGAAACTAAAAACGGTGATCACGGTCAACGACTCCATCGCCGGGTTGTATGAAAAAGAATACGGGGTCAGGCCGTTTGTTGTCAGAAATATTTCTCCCTCAGGAACACCACCGGAAATAATAAACAGGACTTCTCTCGGGTTGCCCGAAGACAAATTCATTCTGATCCTTCAGGGCTCGGGAATTAACGTTCAGCGTGGCGCCGAGGAAATGGTACTGGCCATGAACTACATTCAAAAAGCCGTCCTGCTCATTGTGGGCGGAGGAGATGTCGTCGGGAAGCTGAAAGAAATGGTAAAAGATAACAAACTGGAAGATAGAGTGATCTTTCGCCCGAGGCAGCCGCACGACGAGTTATATAAATTAACCTGTGCCGCCGACCTGGGCCTTACGTTGGACAAAGATACCAATATCAATTACCGTTACAGCTTACCCAACAAGCTGTTTGATTACATCCAGGCCCGCATTCCGGTACTGGCCTCTCCCCTGCCGGAAATAAAAAAGATAGTTGAAAAATATGATATCGGCGATTTTATTGCAGGGCATGAACCGGCAACCATCGCTGAAAAAGTTAACGAAATACTTGCAAACCAAGAACTCATGTCAAAGTGGAAAAAAAATGTTAATTTTGCGGCTTCCGAGTTGACCTGGGCAAATGAAGAACAGGTTTTAAAAAACATCTTTAAGGAATATGCCTGACCTACACCTACATATCATCGCTTTTGATATTCCCTATCCTGCAAACTACGGCGGCGTGATTGATGTTTTTTACAAAGCGAGGGAATTGTCCGAAAAAGGTGTCAAGGTACATCTGCATAGTTTCCAGTATGGACGGAAACCCAGCGCTGTCATGAAGAAACTTTTCCACGAAGTTCATTATTACAAAAGGGATATCTCCAAAAGACAGTTGATCAAAAGTCAGCCTTATATTGTCAGTTCCCGCATATCGGAAGCACTTGTTCAAAACCTGCTCAAGGACAATTATCCCATCCTTATGGAAGGTTTACATACCTGTGCTTTGCTTGAAGACCCGCGGCTTGACGGGCGTAAACGCATCGTGAGGACCCACAATATTGAGCATGAGTATTATCAGAATCTCGCCAAAGTAGAAACCGACATTTTCAGAAAGTATTATTTCTACAACGAGGCTTCCAAACTCAAACGGTATGAAAAGATTTTGAAAAAGGCTGATCTCATCCTGGCCATATCGAAGCATGATGCGACCTATTTCTCAAAACGTTACAATAATGTTGAATTTGTACCGGCTTTCCATCCCTTCAAGATTGTTACCTGCAAACCAGGCAAAGGTGATTATGTTCTCTACCACGGGAATCTCTCGGTAGCCGAAAATGCCAATGCCGCCCGTTTTCTGCTAAATGAAGTTTTCGATAACCTGAACGTTCCGCTCAAAGTTGCCGGTTTAAGTCCTTCGAGTATGCTGATCAATCAGTTCGCAAACCGTAAAAACATCGAACTGATACCCAACCCGGACAACAAGACTTTGCATGATCTCATCGAAAACGCACACATCAACATCGCGGTCACTGCCCAGCGTACAGGGTTGAAATTAAAATTATTGAATACGCTTTACAATGGCCGTTTTTGCCTTGTAAATGACAAAATGCTCAGTGGCAGCGAACTGGATGACCTCTGTATCATAGCCAACAACAAGGAAAGCATCAAGCGGAAGATCAAAACCCTGTTCAAGGAAGAATTTTTGCCCGAAAATGTGGAAGAACGAATCGGAAAGCTGGGCGCTCTGTACAACAACGGAAACAACGTCGAACATTTAATCGAGCTTGTTGGATGAAACGATCACTTTTCCATCCTCACATTTGATCACCTTTCCCGGAAATTTATAAATGATATTATAATTATGGGTTGCCATGATAACGGAAGTCCCGTTTTCAGATATCCTGATGAGCAACCGCATGATGTCGTTGGAAGTTTCGGGATCAAGATTACCCGTAGGCTCGTCGGCAAGGATGACTTCCGGGTGATTGAGCAGGGCGCGGGCAATCCCGATCTTCTGCTTTTCACCGCCCGACAAACGATGAGGCATGGATTTTATTTTATCCAGCAGCCCGACTTCTTCCAAAACTTCGATGATCCGTTGTTTTATCTTTTGCTTGTCTTTCCAACCCGTTGCTTTCAGCACAAATTCCAGGTTTTTTTCAACATTCCTGTCTTCGAGCAACTGAAAATCCTGAAATACGATTCCGAGTTTCCTGCGAAGATACGGGACATTCTTTTTCCTGATATTTTTCAGTTCATAACCGCACACTTCGGCGTCGCCTGCATGAAAGGGCAGGTCGGCATAAATGATCCGAAGCAAACTGGTTTTTCCGGTTCCCGTCCTCCCGATCAGATAAACAAATTCTCCTTTGTCCACACTCAACCGGACATCCGATAAAATAAGTTTATCATTCTGTGAAACATCTATCCCGGAAATAGTGATTACGGTTTGATCGTCCATCGGTTTTCAGGTTTTGAGCAAAGATAGGAAAAGGGAGAAAAAAGAGGGTAATTAAAATAACGGTTTAACCTTGCTATTTTTCAGTTATGGTTGACAATGTCGAATATACCGTCCCTATTTCATTGCGAAAGCAAAAGGCCTTTAAACTAACCCCGTGAAACCCATGAATGCCAGCGCCAGGATACCGGCAACCACCAGTGCGATGGGAACGCCGCGCATTCCTTTTGGGACTTCCATCAGGTCAAGATGTTCGCGAATACCTGAAAACAGGGAAATAGCGAGGGTAAAACCGATGGCCGTTGATATGGCATACACAACCCCTTCAAGCAGGTTATATTCCTTTTGTATCGTCAGGATAGCCACACCGAGCACTGCACAGTTTGTTGTGATCAAAGGAAGATAAACCCCCAACGCCTGATATAACGCGGGACTGACCTTCTTCAGGATGATCTCAACCATCTGGACAAGCGCCGCGATGATCAGAATAAAAACAATGGTCTGCATGAAACCCAGTCCGAAAGGGTTTAAAACATAATATTGCAATACCCAGGTGACCATGGTAGCGAGGGTCATCACAAACATGACGGCGCCCCCCATTCCCACGGCAGTGGAAAGCTTGGTGGAAACCCCGACAAACGGACAAATGCCGAGGAACTGCGCCAGGACGATGTTGCTGACAAATATTGCACTGATTATAATTACAAAATATTCCATGGCGCAACGGTTTAAGAGGTTTTTGTCAATTTATTCATCAACGCAATAAGATATCCCAAAGCGATGAATGCGCCCGGGGCCAGGACAAACACAAGCATCAGGTCTCCTTTGATCATGTGCGCTCCGAAGATGGCGCCGCTGCCCAATAACTCGCGAACGCCACCCAGAATGGTCAGGGCAAAAGCAAACCCAAGGCCCATTCCCAATCCATCAACCAGCGATGACCATAACGTATTTTTCGAGGCAAAAGCCTCTGCCCTGCCGAGGACAATACAGTTGACAACGATCAGCGGAATAAAAATGCCGAGAGCATCGAAAAGAGCCGGTGTATAGGCCTGCATCATCAGCTCCACGATGGTGACAAACGACGCAATGATCACGATAAAAGCAGGTATCCTCACTTTATCGGGAATGGCATTCCTGACCATTGAAACCACTATATTCGACATCACGAGCACGAATGTGGTAGCCAGGCCCATGCCCAGCCCGTTGATCGCCGAAGTGGTTACGCCCAGTGTCGGACACAAACCCAGCAAAAGAATGAATACCGGGTTTTCTTTTATAAATCCTTTGGTGAAATTTTGTACCTGGTTCATTTTATATCTTTTTTTGAGCCAGGATGCAAGAGCCATGAGCCAAGACGGTGGCTTCAGCTACTTCATCCCGGTTAATAAAACAACAACGATAACATTAAATTCCTGATCTTACTTGTTGGACTTAAAGATTTTCTGAATCCATATATCATTTTTTGCAATTCATGTAATCTTTCCGTATAATCATTAAACTTTTTTTCTGAAATAAAGCCAAAACTATTTGACAATATCAGTTGAGTTTCAAATTCAAATGACGAACCTAACGAAATTGCCGGAAATCTTCTGAAATCCCTGTTGCTATCACGCCCCGGACCTTCGGCAATATTGGAAGGAATTGAAGTT
>JAADID010000010.1 GCA_013151505.1 Chlorobiota bacterium
TGCGTTTATTATCTATAATAAGCAACATGAAATATTTAATCTTATCCTTAGGATTAATTTTACTTTTGGCCTCATGCCATAAAAATGGAGAACCCAAATTCATAAACGAAAAGGCGGATGAAATTAAATACGTGATTAACCTGTCGGCGGATAAGATCACTTCGTATTCCAAATACGTTGACAATAAATTAACAGAAACATCAACTTTCTTCGATCATGATACCGTAGCCGGATGGATTACCAAAAATCCTCAAAATAAAATTACGTTTAAAAGTACATTTATGATGGGCAACAATAGTTTGGCAGATTCAAGTATTGACACGGGTTTTATACAAAACGGGCTTTATGTGGCTTTAACACATTACAAGTATAAAAATGACTTTATGGTTTACTCAACCACCTATTGGGAGCAATCGGGTGATAATCCCGAAGCAGGAGAAAGTCAATTTTCAAAAACCATTGAGAATGAAAATGTTGTAAGCATGCAGGACATTCATGGTTGTATTGACTATTTTAATTACAACAATGACATAAACAAAATAGATATTCAGGATTTTTCCAATGGCATAACAGGGAAAAAGAATAAGAATTTAGTAAAACATGTTTCCTGGGAAAACGGCTGCCCTTGCGGCCCTTCGTGTTCTTTCGCTTACAGCGATTATCAATATAAACTGGATAACAACGGCTATGTGACAAAAATGACCGAGACTTACACCCCTTGTTATTCCGAACCCGCTTCGGATAAAATAACAAGAACAATAAGAACAACGATTTATGAATACAACACAAAGTAACATCATTTAAATGAATGCTTTAATTTCTTTCACTGTATTTCCTGCATCTTATTTTTCTTGCTATTGGTGCTGTGGCAGGATGGCTGGCCGGTTTAATCTTTAAAGGCGGGGGCTTTGGATTGCTCTGGAACAATATCATCGGAATCATCGGCGGATGGCTTTTCGGCAATAAATTTTACAGCTTCATAGCGGGTTAATAAGGATTTCATCCGGGAGCCCCTCTCATTTTTGGTTACCCGGTTTCCCCGGCAGGGAAATTGACCCGAAAATCCTCATTATTGTGTAAACGGACTAACTACTTTGATATCCTGTTTTCCGAAGCATTCTTTACCATCAGCCGTTTTTCCACGTACAATAATCTCGTATTCGGTTTCTTCGTCACCAGTATAAAAAGTAATACTTGTGTCGTTTTTCTGTAGAGAAATATCCGGTTTCCAGTAAAGCAGGTTTTTAAAATCAGGGCTATGTACAGGTTCTTTTGTTTGCGAACTGTAAACCGGAAACTGAACGGATGCCGAAGGGGTGATGGTTTGGTATTCCACAAAAACCGAGTTCGATGGCAGTCGAATGCCCGCAAAATCATCCGTTTTTGTATAAATCATTATGATCCCTTCAATGAGCAGGTCGCCAAAGCTGTACATCTTGCCAATCACATCAATACGCTTAACTTTAGCCGGGTTGATTGACAGGATTTCTTCAACATTAAAAACAGGCAGGTTGTCCACCAGTATGAGGGGGTGGTCTGATACCACTTTTCTTACCGGGTCGTTTACAGTGAGATAGTGTTTTCCTTTTCTTTTTCTAACCGTTACGTAAGGCACAAGTTCATGCAAAACTTCGGTCATGTTTGGCAGCGCGATAAAGTCTTTTAACCTGACAGATGCTTCCAGGTCATTAAAAGGGAAAGGTATTGAATCGGTATAATGTTCTGTGATCTTTTCTTTTTTCCTAAACATTTCAGCCAGTTGATAATTCACGAACATGCTTTCCAACAATGCCCTCTGCCCCGTGTCAATTTGTAATGGAATATCTTTTGCTGACGACCATTTGTCTGAAAAATCGTTGTAAATCAGAAATTCGGCTTCCACACCCGGAACCGAATCCATCGTCAGTGATAAATCCCGGGTATTATTTAATTTGTTTAACGAAAAAATAAACCCGCCGTCCTTACCGGTTTTGTAAGCATGGATTTGTGCACCGGGACCCAGGACAGAGGCAAAGACCCAAACTCCTGAAAGGGGTTGTTTCGTTTTTTTGTTCCGGACAATCCCACTTAAACTAATGTCCCTGATTTCGGGCAACAATTCTATTTTTTCATGACTTTCTTCCAGCAATTGTTGTCCTGAATTTTGTAAATTGAAGAAGTTCCTGTTCAGGATCAAAGCGGTTTTAATCTGTCGCTTAATGGCTGAATCGTTTTCAGCTATCCGGCTGCCGTATGCATTTAACAACAAAGGGTTGTCAACAATTGAAAGGGGCAATGCCCGTTGAAAAGAAAATACAGTGCCCTTTTTAACGACCGAAACATTTAAAGTTGAAATTGAATTCTTGTTATTCTGACCGGTATTAATATTTAATTGAACCGGTGCCCTAAAGCCGAAAACCTGTTGCTGTGTACTCAGATTAATTTTTACTGTTTCGGCGGAAGGCTGGTAACAGGTAGTGTTGGCCACAACTTTTCCTTCCTTGTTCAGCAACAAAATGTAATAAATCCCGCGGTCCGGATTATCAGCAGTAAGAGGCACTATCTGCATTGGTTTATCAATAACAACAGGTTTTTCCATTATTTTGATCCCATTTGACGAATAAACCGCTAATACAAAGCCCTGCTTGTTTCCATTCAAATAATCCGGGCCGGAATAAATTGTCACTTCATTGTTTTTGCGGTTTTTGCTGATAACGATCCCCGTACGGGATATTTCTGGAAGTGGTTCGGTTAGTGTATCCCCCGTATTCAAAATAAATTTTAAAAAGTATTCGAGAGAATCAGAGGGAGTAAATTCAATCAGTGCCAAGCCGTTTGTGGCAGGATGAAATTCCTTGATTACTGTTTCGTCCTGATCGGCAAGCAGAGCATGTTCAATTGTCTTTAAAAGTTCCGGATTCAGTCTTACTGCAATACTGGCAGGTAATCCGGAAAGAATTTTACCGCCTTCGGGAACGATCTTTATCAGTTGGACAGGCCCTGTTTGTGATTTTCGGAAAGGTATTTCAGGATTGATTATTGATAGCAGCGAAGTAAAAAATGTTTCAGGCGGAAAGTTTCGCATGTATTGTGTGTAAGCCCTTAAATAATAATTGGCCGAAGGCAATTCTTCGGGAATAACAAACATGCCCTGAACCATTCCGTCAACGATTTGAAACTTCTTTTTTACAACCGCCTGCCTGTTGCGGTAAAGTTCAAGGTACAATACATTGCTCAATTGTTTTTTCCCGCCTGGGCTGATGACTGAGCAGGTGGCACTGAACCAGACATTTTCGCCGGACAAATAGAGGTCACGGTCGGTGGTCAGGGCCACCTCTTCCCTAACGCTGCTTACATAAATTTGCCCACTGTTTTTCTGTCCTTTTGCAACCGGAAAGAAAAGGGTAGTGATTACTGCCAGAAATATAACGGTCTTTGCTTTCATTCGTCTTCCCAAAAATCAGGTTTAATATTTGTTCCGCCTTTCAACCGGCAATCAATACACGCCTGGTTAGGGAGTGCAAGTGCATAATTCTTGTCCGTGGTTATATAAAGCGGCCATTCATTTTTGTTGGAATATCGAAGGAATCGCATGGCGTCATAGTCGGCTTCCGTTAATTCACAAACAGAGTAGTGAAACAAAAGCGGGGGCTTGCCAACAAAAATTCGTTGTTCGGAAACGCCGGCCACAAGAAAATAACCCAGTACCGGCTCATCAGGATTGTTAATGTTTCTAATGTTTCCCCGGATCTGATATGGTTGTCTGGTGTACAACGATTCCTGATTTTCATTTTGCCGCCGTAAATTATCCCAATAACTATAAGCTGCTTCGGTGATGGTCAACTGACTAACCAACAGACTGTACCTGATGGCTAATTCTCTGTCTTCGGTTGACACAAAATGCAAAGGGAAATGTTTAATAACGGGCTTGCTAAGGTGTGATGTTCCGTAAATAAAAAGTTCCGGAATTTTGTTTGTCCGCCAACAGGTAAACAAAGAATCGGATTGTGGAAAAACACTAAGTTGGCCATTGTCGTACACATAACGGGCTAAAAAATCGGAATGGTATTCATAGGTTGATTCCAGTCTCCAAAAAAGGTAGTTCGTGTCTTTTAATGCCGGTTTGGTATCCAGGTAAAACCGGTATCCGGCCAAATCGTGTGGCAATCCTTCTGCTACCTGGTATTCTATTTCCGTATAAACGGAATCCAGTTCAACAGGTGCTTTAAGTTCTTCAAAAGACGATTCGTAAATTTTCCCATCCGGAGTTTCAATGTTTATCTTGTATTTTTTACCAATTTCACCGGTAATTCCCTGCGGTGAGGTAAGGTACACTCCGGGGTCTTGTTCTGTAAGGCTTTCCGTTGTTCCATCTTCGCAAATAATTGTTACAACGCATCCGGGATAGGAAATCCATCCGGGATTATCGAGGGACGAAGACGATGACAATTTTATTGTATAGGGGCCTGGGTTGTTTGTAATTGTTCCGTCCACCACCAATAATTTATCGTATTTGTCGCCCAGATCAGGCCAGTATTGCTGAATACACGAAACCGGCAGCAGAAACAGAAAAACGACAAGAATGAGCAGCAACTTAGTTTTCATAATTCCCCAGTTTAAAATTATATGTCAATGAAATAACCGGACTGCCGAAAACAGAAAGTTTGTATCCGTTAATTTTGCCATTTTCCGATTTAAAATAAACAGAATAGGCATTTTTTCTTCCCGTAAGGTTGTAAACAGAAAAATTCCAGGAACCATGAAAAGGCTTCTTTTTTTTCAGGTTACCTTCAAGGTTCACTGAAAAATCTATTCTGAAATAATCGGGCAAGCGAAATTCGTTTCTCGTTGAATAGTGAATTATTTTAATCCCGTCCTGGTAGTAAATGGCCGTGGGGTAAGTAACCGGCCTTCCTGTAGCGTAAACAACATTGGAGGAAATGCTCAGCCTGCGTGAGAACTTGTAGTTCATCACCACATTCAATGCGTGGGGTTTGTCGTAGTTTGCCGGGTACGATTTTCCGAAATTAATCATTTCGGACGGTCGGGAGCCCCTCACCAAAACATTTGAACTTGAATAAGTGTAATTGATCCAGCCGCTAAACCGGCCGAACGGTTTTCGCAACATGAGTTCAATTCCATAGGCATCCAGGGTTCCCTGCAGCACATCGGTTTCAATCGTTTCATTTACAAGCAGGTCGGCACCATCCTTGTATTCAACGAGATTGTGTACTTTTTTGTAGTAAGCCTCTGCCGAAAACTCAAGCCTTCCCTTTGCAAAATTTGAAAACAGGCCAAGGGCATACTGCTGCCCGCTCATGGGTTTAATATGACTGTCAACGAGTTTCCACTTATCGCTTGGTGATAAGGCAATGGTGTTTGACAGCATGAAAATATACTGGTGCATCTGGTCAAAGCTGGCTTTTATCGAAAGGTTGGGCGAAATAATATATTTGGCTGCCAGCCTGAAATCGGGGGATGAGTAATTTTGAATAACCTGATTGTTTCCATAATAAAGTGTATCGGTAATATTTTCAGGCTCTAAAGGCTGACCTTCCTGGTACTCGTAAACAGTCTGGGGGCCGAGGTAAACGTAAAAATTATACCTGAAACCGCCTGAAACAGAAAACAACGGGGAAATATCCCACTCCTCGTCAATAAATACGCCGGATTCAATCCCTTTCTCAGTTCCAAGATAAACAGCCCTGATTAACGATTCATCGTTAAGCGGAAGATGTTCACCCCTGTCGAGCAGGTAAAGAACTGAATTGAAACCAACTGACAGCCGGTGTTTGTTATTTGGCCTGAAGGTAAAATGAGCCCTCACCTCATTATGGTTCAAGCTGTAATTTTGCTTGTAGGCGGCAAGGTCCAGTTCCTCATTTTCCTCGTTAAAAATATATTTGGCATAAATAAAAGTCAGCTCCAGACTGTGCTTGTTATGAATAATGTGTTCCCAGCCCAGCGATGCCCCCTGATTTTGGTAGTCATACCGGGTTTGGTTAGCGAGGTTAATGTTATCATAACTGTAATACGTTAAAAGTTTGAGTTGATTGTTGGGGTTCAGCGCGATGGAGAAGTTGGCGATCGCATCAGCAAAAAAGGCATTACTGTTTTTGATTTCATAATTGTTAATTAGTTTCAACACCCAGTCGGAATACGTGGACCGAACGCCTACGAGATAGCTGCTTTTGTTTTTGGCGAACGGGCCTTCAACCATAAGACTTCCTGTTATGGGACTGATGCCTCCGCGCAAAGAAAAACGTTTTTTATTTCCTTCTTTGGCTTTTACATCAAAAATGGAAGAGAGCCTTCCGCCGTATTGTGCAGGAAAATTGCTTTTATACAAAGTGAATTTATTAATGGCTTCAGGCGTAATGGCTGTAAAAAAGCCCATCAGGTGAGAAATATTGTAAATGGGAATATGGTTAATGTAAAACATATTTTGATCGGCGGGGCTTCCCCTGACATTGTAACCGGCAGCACCTTCTCCAACTGTTTGTACACCCGGCAGCAAGAGGGAAACTTTAATGATGTCGCGTTCGCCCATTACATTGGGAATTTCTTTAATGCTTTTGGCTGTTAATTTTTCATGACCCATTTGGGTTTTTTTCACATTGTCTTCGCGCTCCGAAAGGATAATCACTTCTTTGAGTGCATAAATCTTTTTCTCCAGGTTCAGGTCAAGCCGTCCGTCCGATAAAAGATCCAGTTCGTACTTTTCTTCCCTGCTGTCAACGCTGTTGACGATGAGTGTATATTTCCCCTTTTTAAGGGTCAGGCTGTAAAACCCTGATTCGTTGGTGGCAGTGCCTGTTTTCAGTTCTTCAATAAATAAGGTTGCCCCAAAAACGGGCAAACCGTCTTCGGCACGTTTAACAAACCCGCTAACCGTGACCATCTTTTTGTTTACCCCTTTCTTTTTGGAGCCCACCACCAGGGTCCGCACAACGAAATTCTTGTGGGTAGTCAGAAATTTTTTATCTGTATTTTCTTTGTCTCCCGGAGGCTTTATTGCAGTGTGTACTGTGTCCTCGACATGAAAATACCCGGCGGGGAAAGTTGTTTGGACCGGTCTGTTCTTTGTCAAAAAAATATTACCCCTCTTATCAATAGAAACTTCAATATCAAATGGCTTAAGGTTTTGTTCAAGTACTTGTTCCAGACTGTTGCTGTCCGGTGCAATGTGGACCGTAAAATCAGGGATACTGTCAGACTCATAAAAAACACGGACGGGCATTGTTTTTTCAAGCCGGGCCACAAATTCATTCCAGGACAACCGGTCAAAGCTATGCCCCACAGGCATGTTCTCCACTTGTCCGAACAGCATGCTGTTGCTAATCAGTAGCAAACCGAAAAGTAAAAGCCGGATAGTCCTATTTAGACACGACAAAATCACAATATTTCATTAATTGATTTAGTTGTTCTGCAGTTGCCTTTTTATAACGGATATTATACTTGCGCATAAAACTTTTAACCTCATTTTTTACAGGAAAAAAATAGTTTAGCAACGCTTTCTTTTTAGTGACGTTTTCAAAAATTCCGGATTTGAAGATGTAATAATCCCAATACATTTTACTGTAACTACCATAGGGTTTTTGCTGGGAATACACGTCAATGAATGATTTTTTATATTTGATTAAAAAGGTAAAGCTGCCATCATATACCAGGGCGTAAAAACCGTTAAGGTCAGGATGATTAAGACAATGATTTATATTTACAAATTTACGGCCTCCAAGAGTAAAAGAATCAATCAGATCGGGGTTTAACAAAATGGTAACAT
This sequence comes from Chlorobiota bacterium, assembly GCA_013151505.1. Classification (GTDB taxonomy): domain Bacteria; phylum Bacteroidota; class Bacteroidia; order Bacteroidales; family F082; genus JAADID01. Next base: position 7,763 of record JAADID010000010.1, read on the forward strand.
ATTTTCCTGTTTCAACTGCTGCACGAAGAATCAACCGTTGGTCTTCCAGGTTAAATTTTAAGAGAACCCCATCAAATTTTCTGCCTTTAATTATTACCGTACCCGCTACAAACCGGTTATCCCCATAATAAGGGCTACCATCGGCTTTTGATCGTCCGGGGATATATATTTGTCCGTTGACCAACAGGTCATCGGTACTGTAGATCTGTTCCGCGTGCCGGTACAAATCTTCTAACGGATGAATGTTTTCCTGCGCATGGACAAAAACAACCAAACCTGCTGAAAACAGAAGAGTGAAGAAAGTTTTAATGAAGGGTCTTTTTTTCGATAAAAAATGTAACATGAACAGCTATTAAAATTCCATCTCTGAAAACTTAGTAAAAGTATCAAAATATTCCAGCCTGATAATTAAGCAAGACTTCGTTTTAAAACAGGTGGTTGCTTTGGAAAAATAAAAAGTCAACCTTTTCATATTTTTTGCCTGATGTTCTATTGCTGCATTCAATTCATCCCGGGGAACCTTAACAAGCATACTCTCCTTCTGACCTTTTCCAAAGTTTTGAACTTTGGAAAAGGTAAATCAATCAAAATTATTATTACACTTGTATAATTTTTTCATTATCAACGGCGGTGTTATCGGCGGATGGCTTTTCGGCAACTTTTTTGGCGAAGGCATGGTTGGCGGAATCGTTACGGCTGTTCTGGGTGCGATCATCTTGCTGTGGATAGCCAGTATGGTCAATAAGAAATAAATCAAACCACAAAAAACGATTCCCGGTGTGGAATCTGCTTATCGGCAATAAATTTTACAGATTTATAGCGGGTTAGCAGACGTTTCCGGTTTTTCCCCTCGTAGCCAACAGCATAGTTCAGTTCTGAAACAGGAACATGAATTTCAATATTTTTCTGTTTTATTCTTTCAGGAATGGTTTTCAGCAAATCCCACCAGATTTCCGTCAATACCAGTTCCCTGAAAGAGGGATGAAAGGGTCCGGCAATCAGTTCGTCACCCGACAACAAACCCTCCGAGGGGTGCAGTCCCACACGGATGACTTTCACCCCGGCATTTTCAAAAACGGGCAG
>JAADID010000026.1 GCA_013151505.1 Chlorobiota bacterium
TTTTCTTATAAATGTAATAACCCGGCTGCGCGATAAAAGATAATTTATTGAGAACCAGTTCAAAAGAAGGGAATATACCGATCAGTATTTTGTCTCCCGGATTGAACGGCGCTTTGTGCGGGACACCATCCACCATAACGGTATCGGCAGCGTATGCTTCGTTGTAACTGATGTCAATCCCTCCGCCAAACTTAACTTTGTGTGAGATTTGCCTGTTAACGGCGGTGGAAAGACTGACGACGGGATAATTGAAAGTTTTACCTGTGGAGTCACCCGTTTCAGAAACATAATAAAATCCTACCTGTTTCATGGACGATGCAATCAGGATAAGCCACTCCCACTCTTTTTTATACCGGGGGATTTCCATTTTTTGAAATTCGGGTCTTTCACCGAAAGCATATTCCAGTTCAATCCGCGGGGCAAACATATTGACACCCAGGTTGGGAAGTTTTACGGCTCCGTTTGAAAAATGAGTGTAGCTTATTCCGGTAGTCAGGTTGAAATGTTTACCGAGAAAAAATGTGGCATTGAAACCGACGTCGAAAAAAACAGTTGAGTAAGAGCCAATCGGATATGAATAATGATCATCGGCAAAATCATGTGTTTTCCAGTTGAACGAAATGCCAAACCCGGTTTCAAATCCAATGCTCCATCTGTTCCATCTTTTCAGGGGCAAATTGATGAAAGAATAAACAGCCGCAGGGTTTCCCAGGTATTCATCATGGGCGATGAACCCTTTGTAAAACCCAAAACCCCAAGTGGGATAACCGTACAACTGCTGCCACATTTTCCGTCCGTCAGTATGTATGTAATACCTGGCCGAGACCGACTGGTACAGACCATAGGGTTTTTGGTAAGGATTGTCTCCTTTGACGTAAGGGTGTGTGCGGATGATGCTCCCGATCTGGTAATAGATCCCGGCCCCTTTTTGGTAATTATTTGTTGTAACGGAGGTAGAATCACCTGCAAACAACGGATTGGAAATGACCGTTATGACCAGGGTAAGAAAAAATAATATCGTATTTATTTTTTTCAATGATGAAATCGGGTTTTCCTGAGTTCGGACGGCAAAATTAGAAATTCTCAACATTTTAAGGAAAAAAGGCAACATCCGGTAAAAAAATCAACCGGCAATGGCTTTAGCTCAGAGTTAACACGGGTCATTATAAATCTCCGATAGCCTTTTAATGCTAATTTTTCTTTTATTTCGCTGATTAACAAAAATTAACAGCAATCAAATCATGACGGATAACCCGTTACGGTGAATTGTATTAATTTTGGCGCCATTAAGTTAAAGATTACCACCGGAAGCTCACCTTTCCCGATTGTGATCTGAAAAAATAAATTACAGCCATAAAGAAAGTTTGAGAAAAATGAAGAAATATTTTTCAGTTTTACTGATTGTTTTATCCGTTATTACGAGCCTGAACGCACAGGTGAATGTAAAACCGCTTAACCCTTCGGAAACCACCCAGAAAATGTCGGCTCTGCTTCAACTGATCAACGGATTTTACGTTGACACCCTGGATATGAGCCACCTGACCGAAGAGGCCATTGTGTCAACATTAAAACAACTGGACCCTCATTCATCCTATATTTCCAAAAAAGATGTTGAAAAGGCCAATGAGCCACTGGAAGGAAGTTTTGAAGGCGTGGGTCTGACTTTTCAATTATATAAAGATACCATCCTGGTTATCGCTCCGGTACCGGGCGGGCCTTCGGACAAAGTGGGGATACTGGCCGGCGACAAGATCATCAAAGTAAACGGTGAGGATGCTTTCGGGAAAAAGATCACCAACCAATGGGTTATGGATCATTTGCGAGGCAAGAAGGGAACCGAAGTAACCGTTAGCATTTACCGTCATGGCGTGGATGGCTTGATTGAATTTTCAATCATCAGGGATAAAATTCCGCTGAACAGCATTGATGCGGCTTTTATGCTGGATAATAAAACGGGTTACATCAAGCTGAACCGTTTTGCCCGAAATTCGCTGGAAGAATTTAATAATGCGATCATTGACCTGAAAAAACAGGGTATGAAAAACCTGGTTTTCGACCTGCGCTCCAACTCGGGAGGATATCTTTCGACCGCCCTGGCCATCAGCGATGAATTCCTCCCTGAAGGTAAGATGGTGGTTTACACCGAGGGTATCCACAGCCCGCGTCAGGAACTGGACGCCACGAAAGCCGGTGAAATGGAAAACGGAAAACTTGCCGTGTTGATCAACGAGGGGTCGGCTTCGGCCAGCGAGATCGTTTCGGGCGCCATTCAGGACTGGGACCGTGGCGTCATTATTGGCAGAAGATCGTTTGGGAAAGGGCTTGTACAGCGGCCGTTCCGCCTGCCTGACGGGTCGGTGGTCCGCCTGACTGTTGCGCGGTACTATACCCCTTCGGGAAGATGCATCCAGAAACCTTATAACGAGGGTGTGGAGGAGTATTACAAAGATTTTGCCCACCGGCTGGAGCATGGCGAACTGATGAATGCCGACAGCATCCATTTTCCCGATTCCCTAAAATACACCACCCATGGCGGGCGTACGGTTTACGGCGGCGGGGGTATCATGCCCGACATTTTCATTCCGTGGGATTCAACCCGGTTCAATGAACTGTATTTCGATCTGATCCGCAAAGGTATTTTCAACAGCTATGTCAACGATTACCTGGATGCCAACCGCCAAAAACTGAATAAACAATATTCTGATTTTCAAGACTTCAACAAAAACTTCAAAATCAGCGAGGAAGAATTTGATGAGTTCATCACGAGAGCCAAAGAAAGGATTGAAGTGAAACAGGAACAACTGGAACCGAATACTGACTTCATGAAGCTGCAGCTAAAAGCCCTGATCGCCCGGAATCTTTACGACACGAATGATTATTTTGAAGTCCTTTGGCCTGAAGACCGCGATATCAAAAAAGCGCTTGAAACCATCAACGAAGACCTGGTTTACCGGAGTTATGGAATGGAGAAAGGGGAGTGAGGAGTGAGGAATGATGAGTGATGAATGATGAGTGATGAATGATGAGTGATGAATGATGAGTGATGAGTGTCGAGTGATGAGTGACGAATGATTAATGATTTATAGAAAATGGGAGTTGGTTGAATCGGTTGAATCAGTTGAAATGGTTGAATCTGTGAATTGGTTGAATCAGTTGAATTGGTTGAATCTGTAAATGGGTATAAGTGTTCAGAAATAGGAGTGTTCGGGAGTGTTCAGAAATCTGTGTCATTTTCTAAAATTCGTTTTTCAAAGTAAATAGATAATTGATTAAGAATTGTCGGCCAGGCATAAATTTTATTTTTCCACACGAACCCGCAAGCCCGCATCCCCCCGCCCATTATTAACATCATTTTGTGATAAAAAAATAATTCGCAAAGCAGGCAATTTCATTTTTGTTTTACATTTGCCATCGCAATGGTGCCTTATGCCATCTGGACCGGATGGTTGGCCTAACAGGGAAACAGGTGCAATGTACAGTTCCCGCTGCTGTAAGCTCATTGAATGCTTTTGAAACCTACGGTCACTTTTTCCGCTGATGCGGGGAAGGGAAGGCCTCAAAAGTGAGTCGAGTCAGAAGACCTGCCATTGTCATTGTTAAAAACAAAGCTTTCGGGATAAAGGCGTGCAACTATGAAACACATCTTTGATATTTTCCGGCTTGAGCTTTGCTTTCGAAGTACAATTTAACTGAATTACTTTGAAGCGAACGGCTTTTCATATCACCCTGATTACACTGGCTTGGCTTGTTTTCATGCAGGTTCAGGGCCAGATGATGTCCGATACGCTGACACTGGATCAATTTGAAGTGATCGGGATGCAACAAGATTTCGCATCTCCCGTAAAAAAAGCAGTAATGGATTCAACGGTCATGCATGAAATGAACACTAGCGATCTGGCTGAGTTACTGGCTTCATTTACACCGGTATCGGTCAGGACTTATGGCAGCGGCGCTTTGGCAACGGCTTCTTTCAGGGGAACGGGTGCCTCGCATACCAAGGTGTTGTGGAACGGCTTCGGCATCAACTCGCCCATGCTTGGTTCGACGGATCTGTCGCTGGTACCCAATTCTTTTTTTAACCGGATGGAACTTTATTATGGCGCTGCCTCCATGAGAGAAACAAGCGGCGCCCTGGGGGGCAGCGTGTTGCTTGAGTATGATAATCACTGGACAAAACAACCTTCCGTAGATTTTGAACAGGTTTTCGGTAGTTTTCATACGATGGAAACAACGGCCGGAATTTCAGTGGGCGGTAAAAAGTTCGGATCGGACACACGCATCGTTTACAGGACTTCAAAAAATGATTTTCCCTATTACAACAATGCCGTTGTACCTGCCCGCAAAATGACCCAGGAAAATGCAAACATTTCCAATGCCGGTTTTACCCAGCAGTTTAATTATCGCTTCAACAGGAACAACGAAATTGATGTTGTAACATGGAATCAGTGGAACGTCCAGAATATCCCTCCTGTGATGACCAACGTGGACAGGGGAGGTGATCAGAAAGAATACCTGAAAGATTTCTTTTCGAGAAATTCCGTCAGATGGGTCTGGCAAAAAAAACAGAATAAACTTGAAGTCAGCGCCGCCGCCCTGTATGATGACATGAATTATAAATTGCAGCGGTCAGGCGGTGACGATTCCACCGGGCCGGTCACTTTGATTGATTCGAAAAACCGTACGGGAAGCTATTCGGGAAAAGTGAAATATTCAAGGGAATTTAAAAACAACTTTGTTCTGGTTACCGGGACGGATGCCGTTTTTGAGAGGGTAAACTCAAATAATTATGACAGTGCCAAAAGAAGGACTACATTTAGCGTATATGGCGATCTGGTAAAAGATTTCAACAAACGCCTGCGGCTTAACCTGTTGCTGCGTGCCGAAATGACCGATGGAATATTATTGCCCGTCATGCCCCTTTTCGGGATGAATTACAGATTAATGAAGAGGGAGCAGCTTTATGTGCGGGCCAACATTTCACGCAATTATCACCTGCCCACCCTGAACGATCTGTACTGGTCGCCCGGCGGTAATCCGGAACTCAAGCCGGAAGACGGCCTCCAGACCGAAGGGGGATTGAAATACATTAAAAAGCTGTCAACCCTTACTTTAAGCGCCGATGTCAGCGTTTATGCCTCCTGGATCAACAACTGGATACTATGGACACCCGGCAATTTTCAGTATTGGTCGCCGCAGAATATTGCCGAGGTTTTTGCCCGCGGACTTGAATTCACTTTCAGGGTTCAGGGAACAAAAGGCAATTTCAGCTATTATGGATTTGCCGAATATGCCTTTACCAAAACCACCAACGAAAGTCAGGTTGCAGAAAGAGCCGGATATGACGGAAAACAATTGATTTACATCCCCACCCACTCGGCAAACGGCTTCGTACATGCTGCTTACAAAGGGTTTTATCTGGGGTGGAATGTTCACTTTACCGGGGAAAGAAATACTTCTCTCAATTCGGAAGAATCTTATTCAAATACCTTGCCCGCATATTTTCTGAATGATGTTTCGGCAGGGAAAATACTCATGCTTAAAAAGGCCCGTCTTGAATTGCGTTTCAGGGTTAATAACCTTTTTAACGAGAATTACCAGGCGGTGCGCTGGCGTGCTATGCCTGGCCGTAATTATGAATTATCAGTTAAGTTTAATTTAAATTAATCAAAATCATGAAAAAACTAATCATTCTTTTTCTTGCCGTTATCGGAATAATGGCTTCATCCTGTAAAAAAGACAAAAACGATTCACAGGATAATACGCTGGGCAACGGTGTTTTTATCCTGAACCAGGGGAATTTCAATTCGGCCAATGCGACTTTGTCTTATTTCGACCCGGCCGATAATACCATAACCAACGACGTGTTTTTCAATGTGAATAAAGTTCCTTTGGGTGATGTGGCACAAAGTATTACGTCGTCAGGAAATACATCGTTTATCGTGGTAAACAATTCGGGCCTTATTTATGCCATTGACAATCGCAATGCCAAAATATTAGGTTCAATTACGGGGCTGACCTCTCCGAGGTTTATGCTGATCATTGATCAGAACAAGGCTTACGTCAGCGACCTTTATTCCACACGCATTGCCGTTGTTAACCCGTCAACTTATCAGGTTGTTGATTCGATTGAGGTAGGCAGGACAACCGAAGGTATGGTTATGGCAGGTTCGGAAGTGTTTGTGGCCAACTGGTCGGCTTTCGGACAAACGGCTAAAAATGACATGGTAGTGGTGATCAACTCCTTGAACGATGTCGTGGTGGACAGCATCCGGGTGGGCATCGAACCCAACAGCCTCGTTGTGGATAAATACGATTTTGTCTGGGTTTTGTGCAGCGGCGGTTATGACAACCAGCAAGTTCCTTCACTTTGGAAAATTGACCCGAGAACGCATTTCGTGGTAGATACCCTGATATTTGACACCATTACCTCAAACCCCGATAACCTGAATGTTAACGGAACGGGAGATATCTTGTATTACCTCAACCGGGGAATTTACAAATTCAGCGTTGACTCCGTCGCGCTGGATACCGTACCCTTTATCGAAGAGCGCAAGGACAGGCATTTTAAATATATTGGCGTTGATCCGGTAACGGGCGACATCTATGCTTCCGACCCGCTTGATTATCAGACGAACGGAATTATTTACAGGTATAAAGATTCCGGTGTCCTGCTTTCAAAAAATGAAGCCGGTCTGATACCCGGTGCTTTCGGGTTTAATTACCATTAACCGGCATGTTTTAAAAAAATATATTTTTGCGCAAAATAAATTTTACAGAAACATGAGCGAGAAAATAAATGTAACATGGAAAGATGAAATGGCTTTCGAAACGGAGGTCAACGGATTTAAGATCATACTCGATGCCGACGAAAAGGTAGGGGGTAAAAACAGGGGACCGAGACCCAAACCGCTTACGTTGGTTTCACTGGCCGGTTGTACTGCAATGGATGTGATTTCAATCCTGAAAAAAATGAGGGTGAACCCGGATTATTTTAATGTGGAAGTAAGCGGCGAACTCACCGAAGAGCATCCCCGGTATTACCATACGATTAATCTGCGGTATATTTTCCGCGGGGATGATCTGCCCATGGATAAACTTCAGAAAGCTGTCAACCTTTCACAGGAACGTTATTGCGGGGTTACGGCCATGCTGCAGAAAGCGGCAAAAATTGTCCACGAAATAGTTGTTGAAGTATAGTTTATTCTGATGAACTTTTAAAACCCGGTTGCTTCTGATAGCCGGGTTTTTTTTGTTATCGCCGGTTAAATGGGGCTGTTCTGTGAGTGAATGCTGGCAGTGGGGAATACTGCTGCAGGGCAGGGTTACCAAGAAAGGAAAAATATTTATCAGAATTTTGATAGTATTTTGCGAAAAATTCCGTTGTCATTTTGAAATTACTATTTTTGTTTTTATGAAGATGTCCGGTAAAAGACCTGTGGTTTTATTATCAGTATTGCTGTTGTCGGCGCTGGTGATGCCTTGCCGGGCACAGGAAAAAAAGCTGGCCAAAGAATTTGTCAAACAGGAGGTCCAGCGAAATGTATTATTGTTACAACCCTCTTTTGTATATAAAACCTCACTGAAAACATACATTCTTGATTCCCTGGGCATCAAAGACAAAACGCTTTTTGATTCCGTGTTGATGGCCAATTCCGTTATCCTTCAATACGTGGATGATTCCCTGTTTATTGCCAATTATATGGCCGGGCTGAAGAAAGAGCTCAAAAGATTCCGGTTCAGTGTTTATGATGAAAACCGGACGGCTGATTTTATGGCTGCAAACAGCAATGCCTATATTGTTAATGTTGCGCAAATCGAACTGGAGGAGGACCTGTTTCCTTACCGGGATGCCACTGTGTATGAAAACATCGAATATTATCACGATCACCTGTTGAACTCATTAACAGTGGATTCCTGGTTTGAGATCAGCGAAGTGAACACGGAAAAAAATGAAAGACAGGTTTATTTTGCCAGCGATGCGATCATGGATGATATTCACGGTGAATTTACCTATGACGTGTTCTCGGATGAAATAAAATATTTTTACACCATTGACTCATTAACCGTGAAAGATGTTTATGTTTTTGCTTACCAGCTTGGCAGGACTTATGCCGCCTATACGTTTGATCTGATCATGAATAAATACATCAGTGATCATCTCCCAAAAGGCAAAAAGGCGAAGCATTATCTGCGTTTCGATCCGGTTCACCGGAAAATTTTCCAGGCGGATGATGACCGGTTCGTTCCGTTGGATAAATAATTTTTTCATCTCAATAATATTATCTACTTTTGCAGCCCGATTTTCAGGAGGCCCGGATTTGGTTTAAATGCTTTTTATCCAAATTCTTGAAGATCCAAAATAAATTATTAACCCGTTTTAAGGTCACATGAACCGGGTGGTTGATCTGGAAACACAGTATTTTTTTATGTCAGAAATTGAAAAAAAAGCTGCTGAATCGGAAGAAACAGAAGCTAAATTGCAGGAAAATCAGGAAACCGTAGAAGAAAAGGTTGAACCCGAAGAAACCCCTGCCGAAGAAGTTAAAGCCGAAGAAAATCAGGAAGTTACAGATGAAGCTGAAACTCCTGTCGAAGAACAGGGCAAAACAGAAGAACAACCCGAAGAGAAAAAACAACCGGAAGCTGAAAAAGAACCCGAACTAACGGAAACCGTTCAGGAAGAACAAATAGTTGCCGAAGCGCAACCGGTTGCTGAAGAACAACCTGCCGTCGAAGAGCACCCCGCAGAAATTGCAGAAACTGAAGAAAAACAACCTGAAGTTGCGGAAGAAAAACAGGAGGTTGTTGCTGAAGAAGAAAAAACGGAAGAGAAGGAAGCAACTCCCGCTGAGAAGTCTGATGAACCTGCTGAATTTGACTGGGAGGCCCTCGGTAAAAAACAGGACCTTTACTCAAAAGACGAAAGAAGTAAACTGGAAGAAGTTTATGCACAAACGCTGAGCTCCATTACCGAGCATGAAGTCATTCAGGGAACAGTGGTTTCCATTTCCAACCGTGAAGTTGTCGTCAATATCGGTTACAAATCGGACGGTGTTTTGCCTTTCAATGAATTTCGTTATAATCCCGAGTTGAAAGTAGGCGATGTTGTTGACATTTATGTTGAGAACCAGGAAGACGCAAGCGGACAGATGATCCTCTCGCATAAAAAGGCTCGGTTGCTGAAATCATGGGAACGGATCAATGAAGCGTATGAAAAAGATGAGATTATCACCGGTTTTGTAAAAAGCCGTACCAAAGGCGGTTTGATCGTTGATGTATTCAACATCGAAGCTTTCCTTCCCGGTTCGCAGATTGACGTGAAACCCATCCGCGATTACGATATTTATGTTCACAAAACGATGGAGTTCAAAGTTGTGAAAATCAACCATGAATATAAAAACGTGGTCGTTTCGCACAAAGCGCTCATCGAGGATGAACTGGAACAGCAAAGGGCGGAGATCATTTCCAAACTCGAAAAAGGACAGGTACTCGAAGGAACGGTTAAAAACATAACCTCCTACGGCGTATTTATTGACCTCGGTGGTGTTGACGGACTGATCCATATTACCGACCTCTCGTGGGGACGTATCAATCATCCCGAAGAAGTGCTGGAACTTGACCAGAAACTGAAAGTCGTTATCCTTGACTTTGACGAGAACAAAAGACGTATTGCGCTGGGTCTCAAACAGCTTACTCCCCATCCGTGGGATTCGCTTGATCCGAACCTGAAAGTTGGCGATAAAGTGAAAGGCAAAGTGGTCGTGTTGGCTGACTATGGTGCATTTATCGAAATCGTGCCCGGCGTCGAAGGCCTGATCCACGTTTCCGAAATGTCGTGGTCGCAGCATCTGCGCACCGCACAGGATTTCCTGAAAGTGGGCGATGAAGTGGAAGCCGTTATCCTGACCCTCGACCGTGAGGAAAGGAGGATGTCTCTCGGCATGAAACAGCTTATTCCCGACCCGTGGAGCAACATCCGCGAAAAGTATCCGGTCGGCTCGAAACATACGGCCAAGGTGCGTAACTTCACCAACTTCGGAATTTTTGTTGAAATTGAAGAAGGTGTTGACGGACTGATTCACATCAGCGACCTTTCGTGGTCGAAAAAGATCAAGCATCCTGCTGAATTCACCAAAATCGGTGAAGACATCGAAGTGGTTGTTCTGGATGTGGATGAAGAAAATCGTCGTTTGAGCCTCGGTCACAAACAGTTAGAAGAAAATCCGTGGGATGTTTTTGAAACGGTATTTACCGTGGATTCGGTACATCAGGGAACGGTGATCAACATCAATGACAAAGGCGCTGTGGTTTCACTGCCTTATGGCGTGGAAGGTTTTGCGCCGGCACGTCATCTGAAAAAGGAAGACGGAACCACCGTCAAAGCTGATGAAACCATTGACTTCAAGGTGATTGAATTTTCAAAGGAAAATAAAAAGATCATCCTGTCGCACACCCGTTTGTTTGAGGAAGACCCGCGTGCTGCCAAAGCCCGTGAGGCCAGAAAGAGCGAAGCCGCTGCAAAATCAACCAAACGAAATGTGAAAAAACTCAACGAAAAGCTTGAGAAAACAACCCTCGGCGACCTTGATGTTTTGGCAGACCTCAAAAAAGAGATCAGCAAGAAAGAAGGAAAAGAGGACAAATAATCCCGGATTATTTGATACGATAAAAATCCCTGGCTTTCAAGGCAGGGATTTTTTATTTTTGTCTGGGCTGAAAAACAGGGAGGGGATTACAGAACGGGAAGTTTTATTATATCAAATAAGTTTACCTTTGAATACTGTCTAAAAAATTCATCAAAATCAAAAAGAAGAAACTATTTATGCGAAAGTTTCAGGTAACGGTTCTGGGTTGTGGTTCGGCGGTTCCCACTTCATGGCATAACCCTTCAAGCCAGATGGTGCAGTATGATAACCGCCAGTTTCTGGTGGACTGCGGCGAAGGGACACAGATGCAGATGATCAGGTACAAAGTGAAATATGCAAAGCTTGATCATATTTTTATCACGCATCTGCACGGCGATCATTTTTTCGGCCTGATCGGCCTGATGAATACCCTGCATCTGATGCGAAGGGAAAAAACCTTACATCTATATGCACCCAAAGACCTGGATGAGATCATCCGGACACAGTTGCGGCTGACGAACACAACTTTATTTTATCCTCTGGAGTTTCATGCGCTTGAAGATTACGGCAAGTCGGCTGTGCTTTACGAGGATAAACATCTGACAATAAGTTCCTTTCCGTTGAAACACAGCATTGCAGTCTGGGGTTTCCTTTTCACCGAAAAACCATTACCACTTAATATTGACAAAAATTTCATTGAAGAATATAAACCGGCAATCGAACAGATAAAGGCCATCAAGCAGGGAGAGGATTACGTGACACCGGAAGGAAAAGTCATACCGAATAATCAGATCACCATTCCACCGCCGCTATCCCGTTCGTTTGCCTATTGCTCCGATACCGCTTACCTTGAAAGCACGGCAGATTATGTAAAAGGGGTTGACCTTTTGTACCACGAATCCACTTTTGACGATTCGAGGGAAGAACTGGCTAATATTACGCTGCATACCACTGCTGCCCAGGCGGCCCGTGTGGCCTTGAACGCCGGAGCAAAAAAACTGTTACTGGGACATTATTCCGCCCGCTTTAAAAAAGACGCCGAAATCCTGCAAAAGGAAGCCCGCGAAATCTTCCCCGAAGCTTATTTAAGCAACGAAGGGGAGACGTATGAAATTTAGCCGGATGTTTGAGGGGTTGTGTTTTCGGATGCAGCGTTGCCCGGTTCTTATGACACAGAACTATTATTTTTTTAAAACGCTGATATTAGCAGATTTATTGATGTTATCATCAGCGTACATCAGTAAAAATCCGCGTCGGTTTTATTATGGAAAATAAGCGCTGTTCAGGTCTTCCGGTCTTTGAACGGAATGGTTCTGAAAAAATGAATTATCTTATTTGGAGATACAAAACTATTATCTATTTTTGCAATCCCGTTTCCGGGAGGGTAAAAGCGGGGATTTAAGGGTTCATACTTTTCTTTGAGAACAATCATTGTTAAGCAAATCCTCAACGTTTGGGGAGATGGGAGAGTGGCTTAATCCATCCGTACGGACGTACCTTAGAGGGTATTGGAGGTTCGATTTGCGACCTGGAGAATGCCTGTTGAAATTGGAGAGATGGGAGAGTGGCTTAATCCACCAGTTTGCTAAACTGGCGTACCTGCAAGGGTACCGGGGGTTCGAATCCCCCTCTCTCCGCCACCGTCCGCCGAAGTCACACCTCAGCGTGACAAAGGCGGACAAGTTTTTGTAGAAGCAGAAACAATCGTTCAGAAAATACCGAAACAACGGAGTATAGCGCCCGCCTGACCGTCCCGAGGCCTCGGGATCGGGCAGGTAGTCCGGTTAGCGCAGTCCTGACCGTGAGCGTCAGGGAGGTCGCAGATGGACGGGCGAAATACTGAAACAAACGGGGTATAGCGTAGTCCGGTTAGCGCGCCTGCTTTGGGAGCAGGAGGTCGCAGGTTCGAATCCTGCTACCCCGACACTGCCCGCCGAAATCACGCCCCAGCGTGATGAAGGCGGGCTTTTTTTATTAATCCGATCCCCTTTTTATCAAAACTTTTCCTGCGGGCTTCGTCGGGCAGGCCCGACAAAATAAAAAACACATGAGCAAAGCGAATGAAGGTTTTTGGTTGAAGCCCCCC
>JAADID010000102.1 GCA_013151505.1 Chlorobiota bacterium
TCCCGAGACCTCGGGATCAGGCGGGGATACTCCTCACATCCCAACGCACTTGTCATTAGTTCATACTTCCTAATGACAAATCTGGGTTAATTATGATCATTCTTTCCTGCCAATTTTAGAAGGCTAACATGCCACGATTTAATTTAATTTGCTTTTTAAATTGATACCAATCGTTTGTCTCTTTAAAATTTTAACAGAAGTGTTGATGTACGTTTGGAAATTTATATTTTTGCATCCTCAAAATGGCGAGGTAGCTCAGTCGGTTAGAGCGTCGGATTCATAACCCGGAGGTCCCGAGTTCAATTCTCGGCCTCGCTACTATAAAAAAGGTATCTTAAAAATCTCTGTGGTTCTCTGTGCATTCTTTGCGGTTCTCTGTGCAATTTCTTAAAAAGCTGTATCACAGAGTTCCACGGAGGAAACACAGAGATTCACGGAGTCAAATAGATTAATAAAACCATCAAAATAAATACTTTTAAGATTACCTCTATATTAATTATCAACAAGGCCTATCCCCAAAATACGATCAGATGACTGAAATGCAGGACGACATCACCATGGGTAAAAATGCCCTCGAAATGCTGCTGGTAGCCAATGAGTTTTGTTTTTTTATGGACAACCTTGAAAAAAAATCAAAAACCGATATCATGGAGTTTGTGCACCGGGTCCTTCCCCTGATGTACACCAAAGGTTCGCTGCTCCCGGATGTCACGGTGGAAAACCCCGAAGCCAACATGCGGTTTGTGACAGAGGAACAATGGGAAAACGTTTTCAATATGCTTCGCGAAAAGTTCGGTGATGATGATGAATACTGGGTTATTGATCCGCTATATATCAACGAGACGGAACCCCTGAAAGCCAGCCTTTCGGAGAACCTGTCGGACATATACCAGGACATGAAAGACTTTATTCTGCTGTACCAGAAAAATACAATCGCCGCACGCCAAAACGCCGTGGCAGACTGCAAGACCCTTTTTGCCGACCACTGGGGATATAAGATCGGCAATGTCATGCTTCAGCTCCATCACCTCATTTACAGTGGCACAAGCAAACCGGAAGAAGAGGAAGAAGGACTCGGATTGTTTTAAAATTTAGTCAACCTGTTTCAGGACAAGACATGTAAACTCCAGACTCAAAACTCCAGACTCAAAACTCCAGACTCAAAACTCTAAACTCAAAACTCAATATACCTACAATTAGGTATTTTTCATTTTCGTTAAAAAGAGTTCCTTTGCAAAAGAAAAAAGTTGCTAATCCCCATTATAAATAACATAACCGGATGACGCTTGCCGATCTCAAAACCGGTGAAAAAGCCATAATTACGAAAGTGAAAGGCCGTGGTGCGTTTCGCAAACGCATCATTGAAATGGGGTTTATTGTCGGCAAACAGGTCATTGTCGTTAAAAATGCCCCCTTAAAAGACCCCATCGAATACAACATTCTCGGCTACGAAGTCTCACTGCGCAGAAGTGAAGCAGCCCTGATCGAGGTAACCAAAAAAGTGAACGGCAACCTTCCCAACGGCAATTACGGGGGTGTGGTTGAGATCGAACAATCGCTGAACATTACCCCTGTCATCAAAAGCAAAACCATCAACGTGGCGCTTGTGGGAAACCCCAACAGCGGCAAAACAACCATTTTCAACTTTGCTTCACACTCCAAAGAAAGAGTTGGCAATTACGGCGGTGTGACCGTTGACGCCAAAGAAGGCAAATTCAAACACAAGGGTTATGTTTTCAACCTGGTGGACCTGCCGGGAACCTATTCCATCACCAGCTACACGCCCGAAGAAATATATGTCCGCGACCACCTGATCAACGAACTTCCCGACGTCATCCTGAATGTGGTTGATTCGTCAAACCTTGAACGGAACCTCTACCTGACCACACAGCTCATCGACATGGACCGCAAGGTGGTTATCGCCCTGAATATGTGGGACGAGTTCCTCCAGAAAGGCGATAAGTTTGATTATGAGAAACTGGGCAGAATGATCGGGATACCCATGGTGCCGGTGATAGGGACGAAAGGAAAAGGTATCGCGGAATTATTCGATAAGATCATTGATGTTTACGAAGACCGCGACCCTACGGTCAGACACGTGCATATCAATTACAGAAACCGCATCGAAAGGGCCATTAAAATCCTGCAGGAGCTGATCAACAAAGAAGGCAACGAATTTCTGACCAGCAAGGTGGCGCCGAGATATCTCGCCATAAAATTGCTTGAAAGAGACCGGGAAGAGATCAAACGCATCCGTGAGTGCCCAAATGCCGAAGAAATCCTGGAAACCGCTGAAAAGGAATCCGCCACACTGGAAAAATTGAGGGGCGAAAATGTGGAAACCATTTTTACGGATGCCAAATACGGATTCATCGAAGGCGCGCTGAAAGAAACATTGAAACCGGCGCCGGTGAAAGACCGGTTGACAACAAGCCGCCTGATTGATTCCATCGTCACCAGTAAATTGTTCAGCTATCCCATTTTCCTGTTTGCGATCTGGGTTACTTTTCAGGCAACCTTTTATCTCGGTGATTATCCCATGCAGTGGATCGAAAGCGGGGTGGACTGGCTGGGAGTTCAATTCTCGCGTTTTCTGCCTGACGGCGTCATCAAAGACCTGCTGATTGACGGCATCCTCGGCGGTGTAGGCGGTGTGATCGTTTTTCTGCCCAACATCCTCATCCTGTTTTTCTTTATTACACTGATGGAAGCTACGGGCTACATGGCACGTATCGCCTTCATTGTGGATAAGCTGATGCATAAGGTAGGTTTGCACGGGCGGTCGTTCATTCCCATGCTCATGGGCTTCGGTTGCAACGTCCCGGCTATCATGGCCACACGAACCATCGAAAGCCGCAACGACCGACTGATCACCATGCTCATCATCCCGTTCATGTCGTGCAGCGCCCGGTATCCTGTTTACATTCTGATCATCAGTGCGTTTTTTGATGCCTACCGCGGAACGATCCTTTTTGGCATTTACCTGTTCGGCATCTTCCTGTCGGGTGTTGTGGCCTGGGTCATGCGGAAAACCATTTTCAAGCAGCAAACCATTCCTTTTGTTATGGAACTCCCCCCCTATCGTATGCCCGTTTTGCGATCCGTCCTGAAACAGACCTGGTTCAAGGGTGAACAATACCTGCGCAAGATGGGTACGATTATACTACTGGCTTCCATTATTGTATGGTTACTCGGCTATTTGCCTCTCGGAAAAGATATTGACGAACAGATCAACCGGGAAAAAACAAAGATTGAACAAAAATATTCCGCCCTGGTGCAATCCGTCTCCGGAACCGGGGAAACCCTTTCGGAAATAAAGCAAAAGGAAACCGATGAACTGGCGTCGCTGGAGGTTAAACGGATGCGGCTGAAACAGGAAAATTCCTTTATCGGGCGGCTGGGTAAATTTGTGGAGCCTGTGATCTATCCCCTGGGATTCGACTGGAAAATGGGCGTCAGCCTGCTGGCCGGGTCGGCTGCCAAAGAGATCGTGATCAGTACGATGGGGGTGCTTTATCAGGTTAAGCCCGGCACGGGAACAGACAGCAACCAGAATCTTATCAGTAAATTACAACAACAGAAATACAGCTCCGGGCCGAGGAAAGGACAACCCGTTTTCACGCCGTTGGTAGCTTTTTCGTTCATGCTGTTCATCCTGATCTACTTTCCCTGTGTCGCCGTGCTGGCAGCCATCAAGAATGAATCGGGCCGGTGGAAATGGTCTGCTTTCCTTGCATTTTATACCACCGCGCTGGCCTGGCTCGTGGCTTTTATTGTTTTCCAGGGAGGAACGCTCCTGGGGCTTTAATGCCGATTGCAAATCAAAATGCACTGTGGCGCATTTTAAAATACAATTGGTATAATTCATACTTCCTGATGACAAATCCGGGTTAAGATGAAAACAACCTTCCGGCGCATCCCCCGGGGAATCCTGTGGACAAAATAAAATTTGACAACCCCCGAACGAAAGGTTGCCAAACTTTAAACTTTAAACATCAGACTTTAAACTCCAAACTCCCCTGCCTGCCGAAGCAACACGCAGGAGGGAAACTCCGGTCTCTCCTAAATCCCCCCGTCCACAATCCAGGTTTTTGCCGGATTATCATTGCGGAGCGCCAGATTCGACTCTTTAATATCTCCCGATTTTAGTCTGATCTTGTAAGGAACAAATTCACCGGGGTAAAGGCCGGATTTAAAAGGTTCACCCACCGAGATCAGTTCAAGCCCGCCGAAATGATCTTTGATACGTTCCAGCATTTTACTGTCAGTCACCTGAAGTGCATCCCAGACAGGTTTCACGGCATCAAAGTCTTTTTTGGCAAGCGCCGTAAAGAACTTTTTGGCTGCCTGTTTGCTGGTGATCTTTGTGAAACCCCTGACATAGCCCGGCTCTTTCAATTCCTGCCATTGAACATCCCCGGGCAGCCCGATGGAAAACACAGAAGCCGCGATGGGTATGTTGTAAGCAATGTTTTTAATCTCAATAACTTTTGTTGAACGTCCATCTGCATTGATGAACAGCTCAAACGATTTAAGCAACGATGTCTCATTTTCAAAAGTATAAATCCGCGTATTGTCCGACTCGAGGATCGAAGCATTCTTCAGGTAATTGTTATGAAAATCACCGAGCGCGTTGGCATGGACAGTCAGGATGGTCTCGTTATCCGTTTTGTCAATGGTGTACTTTGCATCATGTTCTTTGGCGAAAGCGATCTCATTTTCAAGGATGGTTTTCGGGTCGAGGAACGTTTTCATCCACACAACAAAGCCGGTGCTTTCCGGCGCGGTATAAGCCGTCGCCAAATTGGGGATGTAGAGATATTGCTTTTCACCGTCAAATACAACGATCCTCCCCGGTTTCTCAATGCGCCAGGGTTTTTCACCGGTAAACTGTTTCCAGAACTTGTACTCGATAAAACCATATTTTGCGCCGATCAGATCGAAAGGCTCTTTAGGCAATGATCTGACATTCATCGTTATGAACATGCTTCGTAATGAAGCCATGGCATTGATGGATCTGTTCATGATGTTTTCGGCAGCACGTGCCGTGCTGATAAATGGTGTGCGGTTCGAAACCATCACCACTGTAACGACAAAAGCAATGCCGGCAGCCACTGCCAAAGCGCGCTTGTGCCATTTCTTCAACCGGAATTTTTTATCTGTTTTCATTTCAATTTCCTCCGTTTTAATTTGTTTGAAAATGTTTTGTTTCATTCCGGAACCGGACAAATCAAAAGATACAGATGGTTTCAGCGAATCGGTCAAGGCCTTTGCCTGCCGGTAATCCTGTGCGCAGGATGCACACCGGTTGATGTGTTCCTGCATGGCGTGCATGATTTCCGGGTCAGGGTTTTTGTCGAACAGTTCGGCCAGGTTGTTTTTAAATTCTTTACAATTCATCATATACCTCCTTTTTTAGTCCGGTTTTTTTCCGGAGTTTGTCAATACCGTAAGCAAATCTTGATTTTACAGTTGTAACGGGAAGTTCCAGTATCCGGGCAATTTCCGCAAAGCTCAAATCACTGATCGTCCGCATCCTGATGACCTCTGCCTGTTCCCCGGGGATTTGGTCAAGCAGCTTGCCGATACGCAGGAATTCGTTGTGAAGCTCCGTTTTCCATTTTGATCCGTTTTGTTTTTCTTCAGGAATATTGGCTATTTGCTGAATATCAACCCACTTGCCCTTTCTTTTCCTGATGTGATCAATTCCGGCATTGTTGACCATCCTGTACAAATAGGATTTGGTCTTTGAGGCCTCGAGCGATGCCGGACACTGACGGTAGAATTTCACAAACGTTTCCTGCACAATGTCCTGTGCATCCTGGAACGAACCCGTGATAAAAAAAGCATGCTTCAACAAAGGTTCCTGATACTGGTCAATCAGTTTTCCGAGCTCTGTTTCACTGATCCTTTTTCCGGTAATTTTCCGTTTCAACTGCATTTGCAAACTTTTACATCTATGACGGAGGAAGTTTAAAAACGACGTAAAAGTTACAAAATTTTTAGCTGTTTTTTTCATGTTGTTGGTATGGATAACAACAACAGGTGAGTGGAATTCATTTTTTTGAACCTACCAGTTAACAGAATTAATTTGGTTCTATGAGGAAAAATCAGCAAATAAATTCCATCATCTCTCCTCATGGGAGGGGATTAAGGCCTGCCCGCCGTAGCCACTTTGGCAGGCGGGGGGGGGTCAATAATAAAAGATATTTATTTGCTGATTTTTCTTACGCTAATTTGTGAAAACTGATTAGTTACAATTTTATTTCTTTCGTTAAATATTTATATTGTTACCAATGATTCACATACTGTATTATATTGGGTTTGAGGTATATAATAATTTTTTATTAATGGCTAAAGCCAGATTGTTTTTTACATTTTTAAACCCACGGTTTAAAAGCCGGGGCAAAATGTTCTGCCATGAAATTTTGCACGGTGCTTTTTGCAAAGCAATCCGTCTGGAAGCGCCGTGATCAAAAATAGTAGCCCATATCGGCTTTAGCCGCTAATACCGCATACACATTCAATATAGTCCAATCTCATAAATTCGATTGAACTATTTTCATGTAAGTTGCGCCGCGGCGTGAAAAAACTATTCGGGGAATTGAATGGAATCCAGCCGGTTCAGGCCGTCAATGGCAAGGGGATAGTTGGTCTTTAGTTTCAGGGCCGTTTTATATTGTTCGCGCGCTTCATCATAGCGTCCCATGGCCTCGAAAGTACGCCCCAGGTTATATACTGCCTCGACAAACGAAGGGTCAATCGCAATGGCCTGTTCAAAAGCTTCGACCGCATTGCCGTATTCCTTTTTTTCCACGAGGTAGATGTACCCTTCGTTGTAATAAGCCATTTTATTTTCTGCATACAGAATATTGACTTTCCCGTATTTTGCGATAGCCTGGTCAAATTTACCCTGCTCCTGTAATTCACGCGCCAGGTAATAAAGCGCTTTCTCATCTTCGGGTCGGGCTTTGAGTGCTGCTGTAAAATATTCAACGGATAATGTATCCCTCACCGCCGAAAGCAACGCCCCTGCCTGCATCAGCGCCCTGTAATTGGATGAATCCAGGTTGGCAGCAATTCGCAATTGGGTGATGGACTGCAACGTGTCGCCTGTTTCCATCAATTCAATGCCTTTGAAATAAAAGGCCATTGAGCTGTTCGGATTGACCGCAATTGCCCTGTTAATATAAACCGCTGCCTTGCCGAAGTCCCGCAGCATCAGGTACGTTTCCGCCAGCTTCAGCAGGGGTTTTTCATTTTCCGGTTCCAGCCGGGCCGCTTTTTTATAAGCTGAAATACAATTGTCAATTTTTCCCAGCACAAAATAAATATCGCCAAGCATGATAAAATTAACGGCTGCTTCCGGGTTCAGTTCAATGGCCTGTCCCACATCACGGAAAGCCGGGTCAATGCGGCCGCTCTTTAGATAGAGGGCCGCTCTTTTGGAAAACAATTCCCCGTTGGCAGAATCATTTTCGATTTGCCGCGTAAGCATCCGGATGGAATCTTCCTGTTGTTTTACTTTTTCATAAGATGAACCGGATGACTTGGGTCCGTTGCTGCAACTCCACAAAACCGTGGACAGAAAAAATACTGCGGGAAGTATCTTCAACAGGCCGGATAATGACTGCTTTTGAAACCGGGTCATCGGATTTGGATATTCAATTTTATAAAATGAAGTTCGGATCAGGCTTTGGCTTCTTCCAGCTTTTCATAGATTTGTTTTTCCAGCTCTTCAACGAGGTCTGGATTATCTTTCAGAACGGTTTTTACAGCGTCCCTGCCCTGTCCCAGTTTGGTATCGCCATAACTGAACCATGAGCCGCTTTTGTTGATGATGCCGTATTCCACACCCAGGTCAATGATCTCGCCGATACGCGATATGCCTTCGCCATAGATGATGTCAAATTCGGCTTTCCGGAACGGCGGGGCCACTTTGTTTTTCACCACTTTCACGCGGGTGCGGGTTCCTTTTACCGTGTCGGCATCTTTCAACTGGCTGATCTTGCGGATATCGAGCCGGACGGAAGCGTAAAATTTCAGGGCATTGCCGCCGGTGGTGGTTTCCGGGTTGCCGAATATTACGCCGATCTTTTCGCGCAACTGATTGATAAAAATACAAACGGTGCCGGTTTTGCTGATGTTGGCAGTAAGCTTCCGCAGGGCCTGCGACATCAGGCGCGCCTGCAATCCCATCTTGGAGTCGCCCATATCCCCTTCGATCTCGCTTCGCGGGGTGAGCGCAGCAACCGAGTCAATGACAATGACATCAATGGCTGCCGAGCGGATCAAACTGTCGGTGATCTCCAGCGCCTGTTCCCCGTAATCGGGCTGCGATACCAGGAGGTTTTCGATATCCACACCCAGCTTACCGGCATAAAAACGGTCGAATGCATGCTCGGCATCAATAAAAGCGGCGATGCCGCCTTGTTTCTGGGCTTCGGCAACGATGTGAAGGGCCAGGGTGGTTTTTCCCGAAGACTCGGGCCCGTAAATCTCTACCACACGCCCTTTGGGTACGCCGCCCACACCCAGCGCATGGTTCAGGCCGATGGAGCCGGTGGAGATCACATCCACTTTTTCCACGGCGTGGTCACCCAGCTTCATGATGCTGCCTTTCCCGAAGTTTTTTTCAATACTGCCCAGGGTGGCTTCCAGGGCCTTTAAGCGTTGCTGCCTTAATTTTTCATTGTTTTCCTTGGCATCGTTTGTTGTCATTGTTTATGGTTTTGTTTTTATGATTCTTTTATTTCTTTCCCTTTCCCAACCCTGAAGGGTTGGGCAACTGATAGCGTTTAATATCTTATTTTTACATCCATTCCCCCATTCATCCATTCTTCCTTTCACAAAACGATAACTTGCCTTTTATTCCTTCTCTTATCACTCTCCAATCGCATCAAGAATCTGTTTCGTATGTTCCTTGGTCTTCACTTTGGAGAATACTTGTTCGATAACACGGTTTTCGTC
>JAADID010000153.1 GCA_013151505.1 Chlorobiota bacterium
AGTGCCCGTTGTTTCATGCGTTCCATCCGGAAATACTGTGCATTGCGTTCGCTCAGATCAAGCAGTTGTTTTTTGTCGCCCCGTTGCGGTACGGTGATCTTCACGTCCGGCAGTTCGATGCCCGGGTCAAACGGCAGGATGATCTCTTTCGAGTTGCTTCGAAAACGTTGCCTGAAATCGGCCAGGGCAAATGCCAGCAGGTCGCTGTCCGGCTCTTCCAGCTTCTTTTTCAATTCCACCGTGTGCGCCTGCACGATGGCGCCGTTCACCACTTTCAGATAATTCACATAAGCCAGGTCCTGGTCGTTCACCAGCGACAAGACATCCACATTGTCAATTTTCGGGTTGACGATGGTGGATTTGCTTTTGTAACGTTCCAGTATTTCGATCTTTTCCTTGAGTAAATGCGCTTTTTCAAATTCCTGTTTTTCGGCGGCGATAAACATAAGTTGCTTCAGTTCATTGATCACCGAGGAGATGTTGCCTTTGATGATATCCCTGATCTGGCTGATCGTTTCCATGTATCCGGCTTCGCTCTGCTTGCCTACGCAGGGCGCTTTGCAATTCCCGATGTGGTATTCGAGGCACACCTTATATTTTTTCTTTTCGATCAACGAAGGTTTAAGGTTCAGCGAACAGGTACGCAGGGGATAAAGCTGCCGGATAATGTCCAGCAGGGTTCGCATCATCCGTACCGAAGCATAAGGGCCGTAATATTCCGAGCCGTCTTTGATGATGTTGCGGGTGGGGAAAATACGGGGGAAAGGTTCGTTTTTTATGCAAATCCACGGGAAAGATTTGTCGTCTTTCAACTGGATGTTGTATCGCGGCTGGTATTTTTTGATCAGGTTGTTTTCGAGCAAGAGAGCGTCCAGTTCAGTATTTGTCACTACAAATTTGATGTCATGGATTTTCCTGACCAGTAGTTTCAGTTTTCCCGACTGGTGTGTTTTGGTAAAGTAACTGGATACCCTTTTTTTAAGATTCTTGGCTTTGCCCACATAGATCACCTTTCCTTCCTTGTCCAGATACTGGTAAACCCCCGGCTTTTCAGGCAATGACCTGATGAGGTTTTGAAAAGGATGATCCGGTGTACCGGTGCTCATGGTTAAACATTTTGATAATGCAAAGGTAGCAAAGGTCGGTGAACTGTGCCGGCAACTTCAGTCGCCGATTGAAAGTTCCGGGGTTATCTAAATACCTCGGCTAAAAACACATTTTGTTGAAACAACATTAAAAAACAGTTTTTGCAGAAAGGGGTCGGCGACTGAAGTCGCCGGTACAATTGGCAACCCTTTCATTTGCCGGTCCGGGCAATTTTGCCCGTCAGCTGGATAAAATCTTCCACCGAAAGCTGTTCTGCCCGTTTGTCAAGGAAAGGGATGTTTTCAGCAGCAGCAGGCAGAACGGATTTCAAAGCATTCCGTAAGGTTTTGCGGCGCTGGTTGAAAGCGGTTTTGATCACATTCAGGTATATTTTCTCGTTAAATGGCAACGACTGCCTGCTGTTGCGGGTAAGCTTTATTACCGCCGACTTCACTTTGGGCGGCGGAGTGAAAACCTGTTCGTTGACCGTAAACTCATAATGAATATCGAACCATGTTTGTAAAAGGACACTCAAAATACCGTAAGTTTTGTTCCCGTGCGAAGCTTTTATTCTTTCGGCCACTTCTTTCTGGATCATGCAGACCACTTCGCTAATCAGGTCTTTTGCCTCCAGCACTTTGAAAAAGATCTGGCTGGAAATGTTGTAAGGAAAATTGCCGATCAGTGTGAAAGGGGAGGAGTAGATGTCGCGGAGGTTTGTTTTCAGGAAATCCGTTTCGAGGATAGTCAAACGGTCGTCTTCAATGTTTTCTTTCAGATAGGCAACGGATTCTTCATCAATTTCGACGGCTTTCAGTCTGAAGGGATCGTTTCTTCCCAGGATGGCGCGGGTGAGGATGCCTGTTCCGGGGCCCAGTTCGCAGATTCTTGTCTGGTCTTTGCTGACAAGTCCGGCGATCTTCCGGGCGATGTTCCCGTCATTCAGAAAATGTTGTCCCAGATGTTTTTTTGGTCTGACCATAAATCATACTCCTGCAGCTCTTCCGGATTGCCAATCCGGAAGTTAATTTTTAATCCGTTTTGTAGTCCGGGGTTTTAAATCCTGTTTTCCCGGGCCTAAAGGACCGGGCAATTGATTTTCAAAAAACTAAATTTCTTCAAAACTCCTGACATCTAACTCAAGACTCGCTGTATATCAACTTCACCTCTTCACCTTTTTTCATTTCCCGGTATATTATCCGGGCTTCCCCGGCATAGATGCTGTCAGGATAATCTCGCATCAGTTTCATATACAGTTTCAGGGCCTTTTCTTTGTGGTTCAGATACAACCGGTTTATTTCAGCACGTCTGAAAAGGGCATTGTCCGTTTTTATGCTTTCGGGATACTGTGTGATCAACAGGTTGTACATCGAATCGGCTTCAGCATATTTTTGTTCGGACTCAAGTGCCGTAGCTTTTTTGTAAAGATAATACTGATATGTGTTGATACCTTTGGGATCGGCAGCTATGGAATCCAGCCACATCATGGCCGAATCGAATTTTCCCCTGTATAACAACAGGTCAGCCTGACCGAATTTTCTCAGTGTAGCACCTGTTGTATCATCCTCTAAAATATCCTTGATAAACAGCGACAATTCAAGGGCATCGTTTGCAATAAGCTTGGAAGTGGCGCCTTTCAGAATATCCAGTTTAGTCTCCGCCCACCGGTATTCACCTATATAATAAAACAGACGGGCATTCCTGAATTTGGCTTCATGGCCGATGGGTTCGTTTTTCATATCGCTTTCCACCTGTGAATACAAAAGTGTAGCATCCCATACTTTTTGTTTGAACAAAAGAATGTCGGCCATCATCAGTTTAAGTTCCGATTGTTTTTCTTTACCGTTTTGCGGGATGTTCACCGCCCGGTTGAGCAGATCGAGGGCTTCATCGTAGCGTCCCAGCTTAAAAGCCAGAATGTGAGCAAGATTTGCCGCAATGTCTGCGCTTTGGCTGTTCAGTCCCAGCTCTTTCAGTGCATCTTCGCCCGTTTTGTACAGTTCTTCATATTTTTCAACCGGAGTTTCCGGGTTTGCTTCGGCTTGTTTTACCAACGCTTCGAAATACCCGTTGTAGGCTTCGGCATAATACGGAGTTTTTTCTTTTTTGTCTTTTAGGTATGCGAATGCTTTTGCTGCCAGCTCATATTGTTTGTTGTCCAGCGCCACATCTGCCACCTCAAGCATTTGTCCTTCCTGGTCTTTAAAACGTTTGTCAATAGCACGTGCCTGGCGGAAGGCCAGATCAAAATCTTTGGTCTGCATGGCGTACCACATCAGCATATCGGCATACACAGCATTGTTCGGATCCGAATGGGCTTTTTGCAACAGGGTTGATTTAAGAATCTTCGACAAGTTTTCTTCAACATCATTGTTGAGCAGCATTTGAAAACGGTTTTTAATACGTTGCAAATCCTGTGGATGGTGGTTGAGGTAATTCAGGTAGGAATCGAACATTTTGTCAAAATCACGTGTGTATTGGTAGGCGTTAGCCATTTCCAGGTCATAGGAATAGTTAAGTGACGGAGTGTTTCTGGCTTTTTCATAAACCTTCAGCGCTTGATCATAAAATCCTTTTGATTGCAGGGCAGATGCAATTTGAATGATCCGGTTTTTATCGGCGGGCAGGTTTTCGGTTATTTCGTTAATGATCTTTTGCGCTTTGGATTCGTTCCCCTCTAATTTCAGCAGATAAGCCTGATCCACATTGAGACGGAAATCACCGGGTCGTACTTTTTTTTGTTTTTTAACAAGTTTTTCGGCCTGCTTGTATTCGTTCATCACAACCAAGCAATTCAACAAATAAGCATAATAATACTGTTTCGGATTTTCATCATAAAGCTGGCGGTACAAGGCTGCCGCTTTCTCATACTGCTGGCTTTGATAATATTTCAGGGCAAGCCGCTCTTTCGATACTTTCTGGCCAGGTCGCTGGGGCGCCCTTTTCATCATTATATACGGTTTGTCATCCTGGGCAAAAAGTATTGCCGGTAATGAGAAAGAAAAAACCATCAACAGGATAAGGAAAAACGGTATTTTGTTTTTTAATTTCAAGTATTATGTGTTTTACATCTATATGGATAACTCTGTTCCGGCATAAATTATTTCACAATTTTATTAAAACCGGTATAAGGTCTCAATGCTTCGGGAATATAAATGCCGTCTTCTTTCTGGTTGTTTTCAAGCAGGGCGGCTACAACCCTCGGCAATGCCAGTGCGCTGCCGTTCAGCGTGTGTGCCAGTCGGGTTTTGCCTTCCTTGTTTTTAAACCTCAACTTCATCCGGTTGGCTTGAAAACTTTCAAAATTGGATACCGAACTAACCTCGAGCCACCTTTTTTGTGCTGCCGAGTACACCTCAAAATCATAAGTTAAAGCCGATGTAAAACTAATATCTCCCCCGCAAAGTTTCAAAATCCGGTAAGGCAATTCCAGCTTTTGCAGCAATTCGGCCACCTGGTTTTTCATTTCTTCCAACACATTGTATGATTTATCCGGGTGTGCGATCTGTACGATCTCCACTTTATCGAACTGATGCAGCCGGTTCAATCCGCGCACATCTTTCCCGTAAGATCCTGCCTCACGCCGGAAGCAACTGGAATAGGCCACGTTCTTAACAGGGAGGTCTTCTTCCTGAAGTATCACATTCCGGTAAATGTTGGTGACCGGAACTTCTGCAGTGGGGATCAGATACAGTTTATCTTCTTCAACAAAGTACATCTGACCTTCTTTGTCAGGGAGTTGTCCCGTACCAAACCCCGAGTCCTCGTTGATTAGTAACGGCGGCTGATATTCGAGGTATCCTTTTTTTATCGCTTCATCGAGGAAAAAGTTGATCAGTGCCCGCTGCAAACGAGCACCCTGTCCCCGGTAAAAGGGAAATCCTGCACCGGTAACTTTGCTACCGAGGTCAAAATCAATGATACCGTATTGTGAAGCCAACTCCCAGTGAGGCACTGCTGTTTCAGGTAATTCAGGGATTTCACCTTCTTCAAATATGACTTCATTATCTTTATCCGTATTGCCGGGAGGGACCGACTCGTGCGGAAGGTTTGGCAGTTCCACCAGCTTCTCATTCAGCGAGACAATGAGTTCGTTTAAGTTGCGTTCCAGTTCTTTGGCAGTGTTTTTTAACTGAAGAGACTCTGCCCGCTTTTTTTCAGCTTCCTCACGTTGCCCCGATTTGAAAAGGTTCCCGATTTCTTTAGCGATAAGTTTGGAGCGCATCAGGGTGTCGTCAAGCTGTTTCTGTGTACTTCGCCGTTGTTCATCAAGGGTAATTATTTCATTAACCAAAAGGGTAGCATTAAAATTTTTTACAGCCAGTCGGTCTATGACCTGTTGTTTATTTTCTCTGATGATTGATAATTGAAGCATGGATCAAAATTTTTGCAAAACTACTTTTTTAAAAGTATTGTTCGGAGATTTTCGGGATTTAATGTTGGAGAATAGAGATGGTTCGATTGTCGGATATTTTGATGGCTTCGCGGTTCAATTGTCAGATAGTTCAATTGGTGGATAAACTTTTTTTTAATCAGAACAATTGATCAATGGCAATGTTGTTTTGAACGAGTTCGGGGGAATATTGATTTTCTTTCAGGCCGAAGGTGGCTGAATAAAATGTTCAATAATCCAGCCAAAACGGGAAAATAAGTTGGGATATGGCTGAATATAAACCATATTATCGAGCCAAAACGTTTATCCGGAGAACAAAAAAACCCGGCTTATGTCATAAACCGGGTTTATCTTTTTATAGTTTCAGTTGTTATTTTTGTTCTTCTTCAGCGGGAATAACACTTACGTAGGACCTGTTGTTCCTTCTTTTCCTGAACTCGACAATACCGTCTTGCAGAGCAAACAGAGTATGGTCTTTACCCATCCCGACGTTGAGCCCCGGATGATGTTTGGTTCCTCTCTGGCGGACAATGATATTGCCGGCAATGGCGCGCTGACCG
This sequence comes from Chlorobiota bacterium, assembly GCA_013151505.1. Lineage (GTDB taxonomy): Bacteria > Bacteroidota > Bacteroidia > Bacteroidales > F082 > JAADID01. Next base: position 6,040 of record JAADID010000153.1, read on the forward strand.
CCAAACAGTTTAACACCCAATCGTTTACTTTCCGATTCGCGTCCGTTGTGGGAGCTACCCATTCCTTTTTTGTGAGCCATCTTTTTATCTTTTTCAGGCCTGCTTTGCAGCAGACAGGTTATACAGTGATGTTTTCAATTAATACCTTACTTAAATCCTGGCGATGCCCGTTGGATTTCTGATATCCTTTTCTTCTTTTCTTCTTAAAGACAATTACCTTATCGCCACGGAGATGTGAAACGATCTTGGCGCTTACTTTTGCTCCTTTAACAACAGGCTTTCCAACTTTTACTTTGCCGTCATTCTCAATCAGCAGGACTTTATCGAATTCCATCTGATCTCCTTCTTTGCCATCTAACCGGTGAACAAAAACTTCTTGTCCCTGTTCTACCTTGAACTGCTGTCCGGCTATATCTACAATTGCATACATTTTCAATTCTTTAGTATTATTCCCTTCCAATTTTAGCGGGTGCAAAAATAGTAAAAATAAATATGTATCCAATTTTTAACGATATTTTTTCCAATTATCTTTTGGCTTGCATCGTTAAACTTTAATTATTTTCCGTTTTCTTTTTATGTGATATGTTATTTTACTTCTTTTTTATTTCTACGCGACACCAGCCACCAAACCACATTATATTTACGGGACGGATTGGCGTTGACAAGAACAATTCCGGCAATGATCAATAAAAACCAGAAAAAATAAGCCGGCTTAAACTTTTCTCCGTCAATTACTCCCCACAGGATTGCCACCACCGGGATCATATAGGTCACAGATGATGCAAATACCGGACTTGTCATTTTGATCAGTTTATTGAAAGCCACCAATGCTATTCCCGTTCCAACCACTGCCAATACGGAAAGATATCCAAGTCCTGCGAAATTTGCCGGGTCAGTTGTGAGTTTATGAGGGATGTCCGTAAAAAAAAGAATCACAACCAGCAACGGAATGCCGAGATAAAAAAAGGTAAGCACGGTTATGGATAGTGCATCCAGATTATTCAGATATGCCTTGATAAGGTTGACGTTGAATGCATAACAGATGGTGGCCAGGATAATGAGAAAAGCATATTTTAAATTGAAAACAAAGCCATGGTCGCCACTCACGTATATTAACCCCACGGCGCCCGTTAATCCGACAAATACACCTATTATATTATATAGGCGTGTTTTCAGCCTGAAAAAAGAAACCCCGAGGATCAGGGTAAACAGAGGAGTAAGTGCATTCAGAGTTCCGGCTACACCGCTGTCAATTTGCGTTTGGGCAATGGCAAACAAAATGGCAGGCACCAGACTTCCTGTTAGCCCCGAAATAATAATGTAACCCGTTGTCCGCCTGTCCGCCAGTTTTATTCTGCTCAGGGCAAATGGCAGAAGAGCCAAAAAGGTGATGGTCACCCTGAGTAACCCCACTTCCAAAGGAGAAAAATAGTCCAGCGACTTTTTAATGAGAATAAATGAGCTTCCCCAGACTATCATTAATGATAAAAGAATGACCCAGGAAATGATCAGGTTTTTACTGGTCAATTTTTTCGAATTTGAAAATTACAACAGATGAATTCATGTTTGCAAAGCTATTTTAAATTCTTTTATGAAATATTCAAAACGCCTTTCTTGTGGCAGATTTGAAAACAGAAAAACCAGTTAACAGTTATTTAACAAAAATTGAAAAAAAGTTTAATTATTTTGTAAAAGGCATGCAACGTTTATTACCCTTTTTTTGTTTTATATGTTAGAAGGGAAATTATGCCCTGTCTTTTTCAAAGAGCGAAAACTATGAGATGCAGAAGTCCTGATTTACACGTTCAACCCCCTTAATTATTGTTATTTCGGGAGATTTTAAATAACGTAATATTTCATGTGATTTTTTTGGAAAAACGAGATATTGTTATACATTTGCCCGAATTCAAAAAAACCAATGTTTATTTTTTAAATAATTCAATTGAAATTAATTAATTTATTTTTAACAAAAACCATTTTCTCATGAAAAGTTTTACAAAGTTTTTTGTGTTGATTTTGGCGATGTTGTTTACCGTAGGGATGATTGCTCAGCAGCAGATGAGCGAGCAGGAGTACCAGGTATTGCAACAGAAGGCACAGCAGGAGCTTGCGCAGCATGGTCCTACACATGACGTGCCTTATGCGCCAAATGATGTTAGTGCAACGGGAGATGATTGTTCTGACCCCATCATTATCACAGCTTCCCCTGGGATGAGCACCTGGTCGGATTATGGCCAGACTACTTGCGGCAGGGTTGATGATTATGATGCAGCCGGAGGATCATGTGTCAGCCCAAGTTATTATTCTAACGGTGAAGATATTATTTACCAGTTGGATATAACAGCTGATATGTCCCTGGAATTTAATTTTGACCCGGTTGATACCTATTCATCTTTTACCATAATGGAAGGTGGCTGCGGATATGCAGGTTCATGTCTTTTTACAAAATCAGGGTATTCCTCTGATTTGAGGACATTTACCTACGATTTCACCGCCGGCACATATTACATACAAATTGACTCATGGCCCTCACCCGATTGTATAGGCTTTGATCTGTGGATTGATGAATACATTCCGCCTCCGCCGGCCGATCCTATCAATGTCTTCCCGTACATGGAAGATTTTTCGGCCTGTGACTGGCCTTCCACGATGCAGCCGTTTGCCGGCAGCGAAGCCCATGCCGTTG
>JAADID010000202.1 GCA_013151505.1 Chlorobiota bacterium
CTGCCAAAAAAAGTTTCGAGGAAAAATCCCAGAATGGCCGCCGCTACGATTTGAGGCAATACAATAAAATAATTGAAAATCCCCATGTAAACCCCCATTTTGTTGTGTGGCAACGCATTGGTCAAAATGGCGTAAGGGATTGATAAGATGCTTGCCCATGCAACTCCAACACCCACCATCGAGACGATGAGCCAGTATTTATCGTGGATAAAGTAAATTGAAAGGAGCCCCAACCCACCCAGAAGCAATGAAATGGAATGTGTAATCTTCCGGCTGGTAACTTTGGACATTGGAGTCAACAGCCAGGCAATAACAGCGGCAAAACCATTGTAAACGGCAAAAAGAATGGAAACCCAGTCAGCTCCGTTATTGTAAGCTTTTGAAGTGGTGTCGGTAGTATGAAAAACATACTCGGTAACGGCGGGCGTTGTGTAAATCCACATGGCAAACAGAGCGAACCAGGAGAAAAACTGGACAAAGGCCAGTTGAAGCATTGTTTTTGGCATGCCGAACATGTCGTTCATGATTTCCACCAAAGCGTTCTCCGGTTTTTTGTTCAACTGCAATAATCCCGAGATGACCATTAATAACCCCAGACCAACCAGACCGAATGACAAAACAAAAAGATCTTTGTTGAATGATGCATTGTAAAACCAGACAGTCAGAGAATTATTCCACCGGTTAACCAAAGAAAACCGTTAATGGTTTGTTTTTTTCCTTTAACCTGATGATCAATGAACGGGTGTTCAGGTTGAGACATACCCTGCAATGATCCTTTTTCTTTCTCTTCAAAGGCTTCAAGTTCTTCGGGCGAATATTCTTTTGTTGAGATCACGGTCCATATCACAGCAATAAAATAGACAGCGCCACCAATGTAAAAAGACCATTTAACCGAATCGGGAACGACACCTTCGGGAGCTGTGTTGCTTATCCCCAGCCAGTTGGTCATCACCCAGGGAAGCATGCTTGCAATAACGGCTCCCGTGCCGATAAAAAAGCTTTGCATTGCAAATCCCTGTGTTCGTTGTTCCTCGGGAAGCATATCACCCACAAAAGCCCGGAACGGTTCCATTGAAATGTTAATGGAAGCATCCATGATGATCCACAATGTTCCGGCGGCTACCCAGAGGACCGGCGAATTGGGCATTACCAGCAAAGCCAATGACGCAAAGAGCGCTCCGAAAAGAAAATAGGGACGCCTTCTGCCAAGCCGGTTCCATGTTTTGTCACTGTAATGCCCGATGATTGGCTGAACAAGAAGACCTGTTACCGGAGCCGCTACCCACAATATGGACAGGTTGCCTATGTCGGCGCCCAGTGTCTGAAATATCCGGCTTACATTGGCGTTTTGTAAGGCAAAACCAAACTGGATACCGAAAAACCCGACACTCATATTCCATATCTGCCAAAAACTTAAATGGGGTTTCTTTTTCATGATCATTTTTTTGAAGGGCGAAAGTTACGGAAATTAATTAACCGCTCATTCTTTAGCTAATTGTAATAAAACCAAAAATATTGGGCGAGAAAATATATTTTTGTAATCTGATAACCTTAAACCGAAAACCACTTGTGAAATTCAAGTTTTCCATTTTGCTGATTTTTTTTACTTTTCTGTTTGTAACCAACGGGATGGCTCAAAAAATTGATACGGTTTATCACATCAACGGAAATGTGCTCACGGGTGATTTCAAAAAGATGGTTTACGGAATAGTCACCTGGAAAATGGATGGTATGGGAACCATCAATCTCGAAACCACTAAAATCAATACTCTCCAGAGCCCCAAACAATTTGAGATCAAACTGAAAAACGGGTTGATCTATTTCGGTTCTTTTGATACATCAGGCATTGCCAGGCATGTTTATATTGTCCTGGCTAACGGAAGAGAATTGGTTTCAGTTAAGGATATGGTAGAGGTCTATCCCATAAAACGGAATTTCTGGCAGCGAACCAGCGGTAATTTCAGTCTTGGTGTAAATTATTCAAAAGGTAGTAATCTGGCCACCGTGACTTCTTCCGGTAATTTGAGCTACAGGAAAAGAAAGTTGTATTTTGTGTTAGACTGGGATGATTACAATACTTATCAGTCTGATACACTGACTTCAACAAAAGCGGATGTTAATTTTGGATGGGAACATCTCCTGAAAAAAAAATGGTACATAGGCACTATTCTTGGTTTGAGTCAGAACTCGGAACTCGGAACAAAGCTGAGAATGAATTTGTCGGTTCTGGCCTTGCACGATTTTGTTTACAACAGTTGGAACAGGTTTTATGCCGGTGGCGGTATCGGCGGTCAGCGTGAAACACCTTACGACACCACCGGGATTAAAAATGACCTCGTCGGCATTTTTGCTATTGCATGGAAAGTTTACAAACTGACATCTCCAAAATTATGGATTGATGCCAATTTGATGTACATTCCTTATATGACCACAAGTGGCCGACACAGGTTGAATATCAATTTGTACCCCCAAATCAGCGTTGTTGACAACAATTTGAAAATCGGTGTCAAAATCTATTATTCCCTTGACTCAAAACCTCAAACGCTTAATGCAGCTAAAACTGACTGGGGTATAAGTTTTACGCTAACCTACAGTTTTCATTAACTTTGCCAAAAAGCTGTTGATTTGAGGCAAACCTTTACAAAAGAAGAAAGATTAAGAAGCAAAAAGCAGATCAGCCGGCTTTTTAATGAAGGGAAATCGTTTTTTCAGTATCCTTTCAAAGTTTTTTCTTTGAAAGAAAAAACCGGGGAGCCAACCTTTCCCCAGGTACTTATAACTGTTTCAAAAAGAAATTTTAAAAAGGCGGTTGAAAGAAATTTGATAAAACGCAGGATAAAGGAAGCCTACCGGAAAAATAAAATGCCACTGGTCGAAAGCTGCATGAGCAAATCAACCACCGTTTTGCTTGGCTTAATATATACAGGAAAAACAATACTTAGCTATGCTGAAATAGAAAAGAAAATAATCCTAATTTTGCAGCACTTAATTGAACAGGATGAGTAAGCTGCTTGGTAGGTTTTTTATTTTATTGATCAGAATATACCAATATACTCTTTCTCCTTTTCTGGGGAGGTCTTGCAGATATACCCCCACATGCTCGGTTTACAGCGTTGAAGCCATTAAAAAGCACGGCCCGTTTAAGGGAGGCTGGCTGGCCGTAAAACGTATTTCGTCGTGTCATCCCTGGGGTGGAAGCGGTTATGATCCTGTTCCCTAATGTTTAAATTATTAACATGAAAAAATTTTTGAATCTGACATTTGTTATTCTGGTGGTTGTTTTCATTCCGTGGAATGCGGTAAAGGCACAAGACCAGAATAATTTTGAGTTGTCAAAAAATATTGAAATTTACATTGATGTATTGCGGCAGCTTAACCTGAATTATGCTGATGATATCAACCCGGGTGAACTCAATACAACGGCCATTGATGCCATGCTCGAGAGTCTTGACCCCTATACGGTTTATGTCCCTGAGTCGAAGCTTGAGGATTTTGAACTGATGACCAAAGGAGAGTATGGCGGAATTGGTGCCCTGATCCAAAAACAGGGGGATTATGTGGTGATAACGGAGCCTTATGAAGGGTTCCCCGCTCAAAAGTCAGGATTAAGAGCCGGCGATAAGATCATTGCTGTTGACGGTGAATCGGCCAAAGGAAAGTCCACCAAAGATGTGAGTGAAAAGCTGAAAGGGATTCCCGGAACTTCGCTCACAATTACCATTGAGCGTTTTGGGGATACGACAACACAGAACATTGAAATTGTACGCGAAAAAGTAAAAATCCCCAATATTCCTTATTATGGCATGCTGAAAGACAATATCGGATACATCAGCCTGATACAATTCAACCCCAATGCAGCTTCGGAGGTTAAAAAGGCTTTTACTGACCTGAAAGAAAACAAGGGGATGAAAGCAGTGGTGCTCGACCTTCGCGGGAACGGAGGCGGACTGCTTTCCGAAGCGGTGGATATTGTCAATATTTTTGTTCCCAAAGGAACTACCGTTGTTACAACCAAAGGGAAAAATCCCCAGAATTTTCAGGTTCATTCTACACGGTTTGCGGCAATGGATACAAAGATACCCCTTGTCATTCTTGTCAACGGTAACTCGGCTTCTGCCTCCGAAATTGTTGCCGGAGCCATTCAGGACCTTGACCGCGGGGTAATAATCGGCGAACGAACTTTCGGAAAAGGACTGGTACAAAATATTGTTTCTTTGCCTTATAATTCAAGGATGAAAATGACCATTGCCAAATATTATATTCCCAGCGGGAGATGCATCCAGGCGATTGATTATTTTAACGAAAACGGAAATGGGGAACCCGATAAAATTCCCGACAGTTTAATATCTGAATTCAAAACGGCACACGGACGATCGGTTTATGACGGCAAAGGCATCGCACCGGATATTAAAATAAAAACACAATCGTTCAGCCAGGTGACGGCTGACCTTTATGCACAGAATTATATTTTTAATTTTGTTAACGAATTTGTTCTGAAACACTCTGAAATAACTGATCCGGAGGAATTTACAATATCGGATGAAACATTTAACCAATTCAAGGATTTTGTTACAAAACAGGATTTTGATTACAAAACCGAAACGGAAATGCTTATCGAACGAATCAAAAAAAGCGCCGAACGCGAAGGTTATATTGAAGCCGTGGAACCGGTAATTGATTCACTGGATTCGGATGTTAAAAAGGAAAAACAACATGATATTGATAAAAACCGGAAACAAATCGAAGAATTACTAAGAATTGAAATCGTAACACGATATTATTACCAGAAAGGAAAAGTAGTAGCTACACTTAAAAATGATCCTGACATTACTGAAACCGTCAAAGTACTTGATGATCCGGATTTGTATCACTCCATCCTGGATGGAACTTACGAGAAAAAAGAAAAAACCGGCAAATAATTTATAAATCTGTTACATGATCAGATCCAACGTCAATATCCATTCATGGGCGTATTTTATTACGTTGGTACTCATTGCCATGAGCCTTCCGCTCTCAAAATTTGCCATGAGCGTGTCGGAATTCATGCTGGCAGGCTTGTGGTTGTGGGCAGGGTTCAGGTTCAGGATTATAGGCCGTTTTTTCAGGATAGGGGGTACCGTCAAAGGCACATGGCACACATTGGTTTACCTTGCCCGCCTTGCCGCTAATAATTTTGTGGATAAACTGGCCATATTTGTAAAAAATAAACCGGCCCTGATCTTATCTTCCATTTATTTTCTGCATGTGCTGGGACTTTTTAATACGTCAGACATTGATTACGCCTTTAAAGATTTGAGGATCAAACTTCCGCTGCTTTTGTATCCCATCGTTTTGTCAACCATGGAACCTTTGAAATACAAACGGTTCAGGGTGTTATTGCTTTTTTACGTACTGGCGGTATTAGCCGGCTCGCTGATCAGTTTCAGCTATATTTTAAAAGAAAACTTTACCGACATCCGTAATATTTCGCCCTATATCAGTTCCATACGTTTTGGGTTGAATGCTTCGCTTTCATTTTTTATCATGATCTATTTCATCTTTCATGATAAAAAATTCAGGATCTGGCACAAGATCGTCTTTGCCGTTGTGGCTGTGTGGCTGGTGGTTTTTCTTTTCCTGCTCGAATCGCTGACCAGCCTGGGTGTAATGCTGATCATCACGGTGGCTTACCTGTTCTGGTTGTTGTTCAAAACCAGATACGTTGTTTTGAAAATCGCTACCCTGGCCTTTGCGGTAATCATTCCGCTTGTACTTTTTCTTTACGTAAGAAATACTGTTATTGAGGTATCAACCGCTCCGGCGATCAATACCGATACGCTGGATAAATATACGGCGCTGGGGCATCCTTATACGCACGATACCATTAACAGAGGCATCGAAGGCGGGCGGTATGTGGGATTATATTTATGCGAGCCGGAAATGAGAGAGGCCTGGAACAAAAGAAGTAAATATGATTACAACTCCAGTCCCGAAGGGAAGCATAAATTAAAAGAGACACTTATCAGATATCTGACATCCAAAGGGTTGCGTAAGGATGCATCAGGCGTCAATGCACTTACCGACAGGGATGTACAGATGATTGAACAAGGTGTTGCCAATTACAATTACATAAAAAATCCCGGACTTCGCACCCGTATTATGAAAATATTGATGGGTTATGAAGTTTATGAAAAGACAGGTGATCCCAGCGGCAGCTCCATCATGCAGCGTGTTGAGTACCTGAAAGCATCATGGTATCTGCTGAAAAAACATTTTTGGCTGGGGGTGGGCACCGGTGATATTGAAGATTCGTTGATCAAACAATATAAATTAATGAACTCGAGTCTGGATACGCAGTTTATGTTTCATGCCCATAACCAGTTTCTGAGCATATTTATCACTTTCGGAGTATTTGGTTTTCTCTGGTTTTTATTTGCATTGATTTATCCGCCGATACAACTCCGGCGGTTTTCCGATTATTTTTTCCTGACGTTTTTTATCATCATAATCTGGTCTATGTTGTCTGACGACACCCTTGAAACCCAGGCAGGTGTCACACTTTTTGCTTTCTTCTATACCTTGTTTCTCTTTGGCAAGCAAAAGCTGAATTCAGGTACAACTTCGTAAATCCCCCGATGAAAGCCTTATATTATAAAACTTTTCTAATTTAGCCCGAAAACAAGGCGAGATGAAAATCAGAAAAATTCAGATAAATGTTGAAGAATTTTCGGGTGGCGAACCTTTGCCTGATCCAGACAAAAAATTATTAGCGGCTGCGCAACAAACCATAAGCACTTCTTATGCTCCCTATTCCGGTTTTCATGTGGGGGCGGCCGTGTATCTTGCCAACGGGCAGATCATTACCGGAAGCAACCAGGAAAATGCCGCCTATCCATCCGGTTTATGTGCCGAGCGGGTCGCATTGTTTTATGCCAACTCCAGGTATCCCGGAATTGAGGTGGAGGCCATTGCGATCAGTGCAAGGGCTGACAATTTTGCTGTGGATTATCCGGTTGCTCCGTGCGGTGCATGCAGGCAGGTCCTGGCCGAGATAGAAATGCGTCAGAAAAAGAAGATCAGGATCATTATGCACGGGCAGAATGGCTTTACGCAAGTAGTCAATGGAATAGAGAACCTGCTTCCGCTGATGTTCAGTGAAGAAAAGCTGAAACGCTCGAAATAAAACCCATCCGCCTTTCGCGCGCCTCCCCTTATTCAAGGTGAGGAATTGTCACACCAATGTTGGTTTTTTCCTGGATGCAATAGAGATTGTATAGAAAATGGCCTTTGGATCAAGAAAGGGTGAGTGATAAAATATTGTTGAACGGAAAAATAAAACAGGTCAGACTTCTACGTCTTCAAACCCTTCAATAATGTCGCCTACTTTTATGTCGTTGAAGTTTTCAATATTCAACCCGCATTCGTAGCCGGCGCTTACCTCCTTCACATCATCCTTGAAACGTTTAAGAGAACCAAGATATCCTGTATAAATGACAATGCCGTCCCTGATCAGTCGGATTTTCGTATTCCGGGTGATCTTTCCGTCAAGTACATATCCACCGGCAACGGTACCGACTTTTGTGATCTTGAACACTTCCCTGACTTCCACATTACCCGTGACCTTCTCTTCTGTTTTTGGCGTAAGCATACCCTTGATGGCGTCGGCAATCTCTTCGGTAGCCTGGTAAATGATCGAATAGAGGCGTATGTCAATCTGCTCTTTCTCAGCCAGTTTACGGGCTTGTGGTGTAGGCCGTACCTGGAAGCCGATGATGATGGCATCCGAGGCGGAAGCCAGCATGATATCCGATTCGGTTATAGCTCCCGGTGCCCTGTGGATGATATTGATCTGGACATTTTCGGTAGAGAGTTTAAGCAATTCATCCGTTAAAGCTTCAACCGATCCTTCAACATCACCTTTGACAATAAGATTCAGTGTCTTGAAATCGCCGATAGCGAGACGGCGCCCGATTTCATCGAGGGTAATGTGTTTCTGGGTACGGAAGCTTTGTTCACGCATCAGTCGTTGCCGTTTCAATGCTAAATTTTTGGCTTCCTTTTCATCCTGCATGGCGGCAAATGTTTCTCCTGCCTGCGGTGCTGCATTCAGTCCGAGGATGACCACCGGTGTTGACGGCCCGGCTTCATCACGCTTTTGATTTCTCTCATTGAACATGGCTTTTATTTTGCCATAATTCGGCCCGGCAACAACGATATCTCCTTTATGCAGTGTACCATCCTGTACAAGCACAGTCGCAACATAACCCCGTCCTTTATCCAGACTGGCTTCAATAACCGTACCCTTGGCCTGCTTTTTCGGATTGGCTTTCAGTTCAAGCAATTCTGCCTCTAAAAGGACTTTTTCCAGGAGTTCTTCGATACCCTGCCCTGTAATGGCAGATATTTCCTGTGACTGGAATTTTCCTCCCCATTCTTCAACCAGAATGTTCATCGTTGAAAGCTGTTCCCTGATCTTGTCGGCATTGGCTCCCGGTTTATCCATCTTGTTAAATGCAAAAACAATAGGTACGCCGGCAGTTCTTGCATGGTTGATGGCTTCTTTTGTCTGGGGCATTACACTGTCGTCGGCTGCAATGACGATGATGGCAATGTCAGTAACTTTTGCCCCCCTGGCACGCATGGCCGTAAAGGCTTCGTGACCGGGTGTATCAAGAAATGTGATTTTTTTGTCATTACTCAAAGTAACTTCATAAGCACCGATATGCTGTGTGATACCGCCTGCTTCATCAGCCACGACATTGGTTTTACGGATATAGTCAAGTAACTTGGTTTTACCGTGGTCAACATGTCCCATAACGGTAATGATGGGGGCACGCGGCTCAAGGTCTTCGGGGTTGTCGGGAACTTCTTCTATTTCAATTTTTTCGGTTTCTTCGGCATCAACAAACTCTACTTCATAGCCGAATTCTTCGGCAACCAGGACAATGGTTTCGGCATCAAGGCGTTGATTGATTGACACGAAAATACCCAGTTGCATACAGCTTTTGATGACTTCGTTGACGTTGACGTCCATCATGTTAGCCAGTTCGTTGGCTGAAACAAATTCGGTTGTCCGTAGTACGGATTTGTTTTCTTCCTCACGGATGTCCGCCTCTTTCATCAACTGGGAAACATGTTCCCGTTTTTTTCTGCGGTGTTTCGATGCTTTGGATTTTCCGGTAGGAGCAAGTCGTGCCAGCGTTTCTTTAATCTGTTTCTGGATTTCCTCTTCCGAAGGCTCGGGTTTGGCAACTCTTTTTCTGTCTCTGCCATGTCCCGGTTTTGTGGATTTTCCGCTTACAGACTGATCTACTTTGCTTTTGATTCTCTTTCTTTTCTTCTTCTTATGTGCATCAGGTTGATCTGACGAAGAAGCTACCGGTTTCTTTTTTGTGTGTTTTGGTTTTTCAGGCAGTTTAATTTTATCAACAACCGTGGGGCCTGAGAGCGTTTCCACTTTGGTCGGAATAAAATTGTCTTCTTCTTTTGTTTTTTCTTTAACTTTTTCAGTTACCGTTTCGACAACTTTTGTTTCATTCACAGGTTGTTCCTGAACCGGCTTGGGTGTTGTTTCTGTTTTGATTTCTTCTTTTGCTACCGGTTTGGTTTCTTTTTTGGTCTTTTCCTGAGGCTCTGCTTTCTTTTTTGTTTCCGACTTCTTTTTCTTTGTTTCCCGTGGTTGTTTTTTCGGCCTCGTCCGCATATTCATGCCTTCAAGGTCAACTTTTCCAAGGACTTTCANNGACTTTCAGGCCGACTTCTTCCTCTTCAGCTACCGTTTCTTCCGCGACTTCTGTTTCGACCGGTTCTTCTTTTTTCGCCGGGGTTTCCGGCTTTTCGGTTGTTTTATCAACGACCGGTTTGGCAGGTTCTTTTGTTTCCGGCTTTACAGGTTGTTCAGTATCATCACTTTTACCTAAAACAAGTTCAATATCAACCGGAATGATCTCCTCTTCTTCTTTTTCTTTTTTAGGAATGTCCTCAAGAGAAATAGTTTCTTTGCCGATGTATTCCAGACCTTTTTTGGAAGCAATTTCCTTTACTGCCTTTTCCTGTTCGAACTCGTCAGACAGCTTACTGTACATGGCCTGATCAAGCTTGAAGTTGGGATTTCTCTCAACCGTAAAGCCATGCGAAGAAAGAAATTCAACAATCGTATCCAGACTGATGTTGAACTCTTTGGCAGCTTTGCTTAACCTGATCGGTCTTTGTGATTCGGCCATAAAATTATTTCCCTTAAAAATTAATTCGTGTTTTTGTAAAATCCCGCAAAATTAAGAATTTATTCGAACTCTGCTTTTAATATCCTGATTACCTCGCGAATGGTTTCTTCTTCGAGGTCAGTACGTTTTATTAACTCCTCGACGTCAAGCTCAAGAACACTTTTTGCCGTATCGCAACCTATTGATTTTAATTCGTCAATGATCCACTGATCAATTTCATCATCAAATTCCTGAATATCCACATCTTCGGAATCTATGTCTGTGTCGCGATAAACATCAATTTCGTATCCTGTAAGTTTTCCGGCCAGCTTGATATTGTATCCGCCTTTTCCGATGGCCAGCGAAACCTGGTCGGGTTTCATGTAAACTTCGGCTCTTTTTGTTTCTTCATTTACATTGATCGAAGTGATCTTTGCCGGTGATAAAGCCCGCTGAATATAAAGCGGAATGTTTGTGGTGTAGTTGATAACGTCAATGTTCTCGTTTTTCAATTCGCGTACAATCCCGTGGATCCTCGATCCCTTCATCCCCACACAGGCGCCCACCGGGTCAATACGGTCATCGTAAGACTCAACGGCGATCTTTGCCCTTTCGCCGGGGACCCTGACAATGTTTTTAATGGTGATCAGTCCGTCATAAACTTCAGGTACCTCGGCCTCGAACAACCTTTCGAGAAAGACAGGCGAAGTGCGCGACAGGATAATGACCGGATTGCTTCCGTGCATATCTACCTTTGAAACCACCGCACGGATGGTATCGCCTTTCCGGTAGTAATCCGAAGGAATTTGTTCCGATTTGGGCAGTATAAGCTCAATATCTTCGTCATCCAGAATCAGGATTTCTTTTTTCCATACCTGATAAACTTCTCCCGTAACGATCTCACCTACACGTTCTTTATATTTTTTATAAATACTGTCTTTTTCGTATTCCATGATCTTGGAGATGAGGTTCTGCCGGATGGTCAAAATTTCACGGCGGCCGAAATCTTCAAGAAAAATCTGTTCCGAGAATTCCTCACCCACTTCAAAATCCGGTTCAACTTTGATGGCGTCCGAGAGCGATATCTGAAGATTTTCATCTTCTACTTTATCATCCTCCACAATTTCGCGGTTGTGCCAGATCTCCAGGTCGCCTTTGTCAATATTCACAATGATGTCAAAATTGCTTTCCGGACCGAATTTCTTAATGAGCATGCTGTGAAACACATCTTCCAGAATGCGCATCATAGTCTCCCTGTCAATGTTTTTGAATTCCTTGAATTCGGAAAAAGTTTCAACCAGATTAATGCTATCCATCTTTTTCGATTTTATAAGTTTTAAAAAATAATCACTGTTTTTGTTTGTTTGATCTCATCCATAGGGATTTGTAAATTTTGTCCCTGAACCGTTTTTTTGCCTTTTTTAATTTCCTTTCTTATCTCGATACGATCAGCGTTTGCGTTCAGAAGTTTTCCTTTTATTTTTTTCCCTTCTGTGGTTACCACCTCAACCTGCCGCCCGATATTTTTTTTGTACTGCCTCAGGTTCACAAACGGCTGATCAATGCCTGCCGAAGAAACGCGCAGTTCGTAATCTTCCACATCGCGGTCGAAATGTTGCTCGATATACCTGCTGAGATTGACACAATCATCAATGGTAATTCCCTCATCGCCGTCAATAAACAAATTGATCAGGTTGCCGGGGCTTACCGTCAGTCTGACGATGAACATACCTCTCTCATCGAGGTAATTTTCAGCAACTTGAACTATGTCTTCTTTCTTTATCATTATTTCAATAAAATAGGGGACTTTTGTCCCCTCGCGCAAAAACTTCCGTACAGTTGTCCGACCAGGATTCGAACCTGGACAGGCAGAACCAAAATCTGCAGTGCTACCTTTACACCATCGGACAATCGAATCGGGGTGCAAAGATACGTCATTTTTTTATTTACAATTCAAAATTTTAATTTCTGTTAAAATAGTGACGGTTTTTAAAAAAGTGTTCTGTTAAATGTCTTATTTTCGCCATACCAAATACAATTAACAGACACCATACTATAATAAATGGATAATTTTAAAAGAGTCAATAATGTTGTCGGATGGATCATGTTTGCCATTGCGTCAACGGTTTTTTTGCTCACACTTGAACCCACGGCAAGCTGGTGGGATTGTGGGGAATACATTGCAACAGCTTATAAGCTCCAGGTGGGACACCCGCCCGGAGCGCCGTTTTTCCAGTTGATGGGAAGGTTTTTTTCGTTAATGGCTTTCGGCAACGTTCAAAAAGTAGCCCTGATGGTCAACACCATGTCGGCTTTGTCCAGCGGGTTAACCATTATGTTCCTTTTTTGGACGATCACGATGCTGGCCAAGAAGATCGTTGTTAAAAACGGTAACGGAAGTATGACCAAAGACCAGGCACTGATCGTTCTGGGCGCCGGCATTGTCGGAGCTATGGCTTACACTTTTACCGATTCTTTCTGGTTCTCGGCCGTGGAAGGCGAGGTGTATGGCATGTCCTCTTTGTTTACGGCAGTGGTTTTCTGGGCTATCCTGCGCTGGGAGGAAGTTGCTGACCAGCGACATGGTTACCGGTGGCTGTTGCTGATTGCTTACATCATCGGCTTATCTATTGGTGTCCACCTCCTTAACTTACTCGCTATTCCTGCCATTGTGTATGTTTATTATTATAAACGGTATGAATACTCAAAAAAAGGTTTTATTATAGCAGGCATCATTTCGGTTTTGATCCTTGCCATCATTATGTACATCATCATTCCCGGAATCGTTGAACTGGCAGGCAAATTCGAGCTTTTCTTTGTTAACACAATAGGACTTCCGTTTAATTCCGGTACGATTATTTACTTTGTATTGATCATTGCTGCCATTCTCTGGGGGCTGAGATATACGCGAAAACACGAAAAAGTTGTCTGGAATACGGTTATTCTTGCACTGGTTTTTATCCTGATCGGTTATTCATCATTTTTCATACTTGTGATCAGAGCCAACGCCAATACGCCCATCAATGAAAATGACCCGAAAGATGCCATTAGCTTGTTGTCATACCTCAACAGGGAACAGTACGGTACGTGGCCGTTGGTTTACGGCCCTTACTATAATGCCCCGAGAGTAGGATCAGAAGACGGGAAACCGGTTTATGAAAAAGATAAAAAGCTTGGAAAATATGTTATAAAAGATGATCGTAAAGGAACAATACCCGTTTATGATGAGCGCTTTATGACCATATTTCCGAGGATGTGGAGCAGCCAGAAACCTTCGCATATTTCGCTTTATAAAAAATACGGAGGCAGCAAAGGAATACCCATAAGAGTGACACAACAGGACGGAACAACCAAAGTGCTCTATAAACCGACTTTTGGCGAGAACCTGAAATTTTTCTTCACCTATCAGATCGGGCACATGTATATCAGGTATTTCATGTGGAACTTTGTGGGGAGGCAAAACAATATAGAAGGCCAGGGGGAGATAGACCACGGAAACTGGATAAGCGGAATAAATTTTATTGACAGTTGGCGGCTGGGTGATCAAAAAGACCTGCCGCGGAGCATGCAGAACCCGGCACATGCCACGTTCTTTTTTCTTCCGTTCCTGCTCGGCCTGCTCGGATTCTTTTACCATCTGAACAAAAACAAAAGTGATACCTGGGTGGTTTTCCTGTTGTTTTTTATGACGGGGATTGCCATTATCATCTACCTGAATCAAACCCCGATGCAGCCCCGCGAAAGGGACTATGCTTATGCGGGCTCGTTCTACGCTTTTGCAATCTGGATAGGCCTCGGCGTGATGGCGCTCTGGGAGATGCTCAACAGGGTGATGAAAAACAAATCGGCATCCGCTATCATTGTTACTGTGGTCAGTTTTCTCCTTGTTCCCGTCATCATGGGGCAGCAGGGATGGAAAGCACACGACCGCTCGGGTAAATATTCGGCGCGCGACTTTGCACGGATGTACCTTGAATCGTGCGAACCCAATGCCATCCTGTTCACCAACGGCGATAACGACACTTTCCCCCTGTGGTATGTTCAGGAAGTGGAAGGGATACGTACGGATGTACGGGTAGTAAATTATATGCTTTCGTCGGGCGACTGGTATGTAAATCAGATGTTCAATAAAGTTTATGATTCCGATCCTTTGCCGCTGTCAATTTCACGCGATTTTTACGATAGCGGTCAACACAATTATCTCCCTGTTTTTCAGCGTTACCAGGACAGGGCCGAAGTGAAGGATGCGATTAATTTTATTAAAAGCACCGACAAACGCTCGCAGGTTCAGTTGCAGGACGGAACATGGATGGATTACCTGCCAACGAAAAAATTAATGCTGCCCGTTGATAAGGAACAGGTTTTGAAAACGGGTACTGTAAGGCCTGAATATGCTGATAAGATTGTGGATACCATCAAGTGGGATGTTACGCAGGGTGCGTTGTATCGCAACGACTTGATGTTGCTCGATATCATTGCCACGAACAACTGGGAACGCCCCATCTATTTTGCCAACCCCAGCAGCGTTAGCGGCGTGTTTAACGTTGACAAATATTGCCATCTCGAAGGGGTTGTTTACCGGTTCAAACCTTATCCGGCGCCTGAATATATTTCAAGGGTTGGCGGCGTGGATGCCGAGCGGTC
Source organism: Chlorobiota bacterium (assembly GCA_013151505.1). Taxonomy (GTDB): domain Bacteria; phylum Bacteroidota; class Bacteroidia; order Bacteroidales; family F082; genus JAADID01. The sequence continues at coordinate 14,826 of JAADID010000202.1, forward strand.
TTACGAAGTCCTGATGAACGACAAGGTGCGCTGGGGAAGACTGAACAAAGATGATGTGACTGTTGACCGCGAAAGCGCCCGAACCGTGGGAATCATGAAACAAAATTATGTGAGGCTGGCCCAGGCATTGAATGATGAAAACAAACCGGATTCGGCCGTGGCCGCCATGGACAAAGGGTTGTATTTCTTCCCGGAAAAGAAATTCCCTTATGATTATTACATGATGACATGGGCAGATAACTATTTCCGTGCCGGCGCCATTGACAAAGGAACTGAAGTCGTGGAAAAAACGGTTGAAAGATATACGGAAGACCTGGATTATTATTTAGGGCTGAACAAGAAATTCCGGGATTATTACAATGATGATATCCAGGAAGCCCTGGCGGTCATTCAGCGCCTGAAACAGATTACCGACCATTACGACCAGAAAGAATTATCCGGGAAACTGGACAAAACACTTTTTGATTATTTCTCAAAGTTTAATAATCAGTAAAAAATATAAATGATAAAATAAGAAAGCCCGGGACCGGATCAGGTTTCGGGCTTTTTATATTTCCGGCCCGACCAGATCAACAGGGCAATTCCTGCAAGGATAAAGGGAATGCTTAACCACTGCCCCATATCGAGGGCCATATTTTTCTCGAAGCCAACCTGGGGTATTTTTATGAACTCGATGAGAAAACGGGCTGTAAAGAGTACGATCAGAAAATAGCCGAACAAGGTGCCCGGACGGGGATGCCCTTTGTGTTTCCAGTAATACCGGTAGAGAAAGAAAAACAGGGCCAGATAACTCAACGCTTCATATATTTGGGTCGGATGGCGAGGGTTGACTCCATAATTCGAGTTGACAAATTTAAAACCCCAGGGCAGGGACGTGACATCACCGAATATCTCCGAGTTCATCAGGTTGCCTGTACGAACGAAAGCACCGCCCAGCGCCACGACGATCACAATTCTGTCCATGATCCAAATGTAAGGCTTGTGGTTTTTCCGTGCAAAAATGTAAAGTCCGACAAGTATTCCGATGGCAGCGCCATGGCTGGCAAGACCTCCTTTCCAGATCATGAGTATTTCCAGAGGATGGTCCAGAAAATACCCCGGTTCATAAAAAAAGACATGCCCCAGGCGGGCGCCCACAATGGTAAAAATTATCATGTAAGTGGAAAGCTCATCCAGTAATTTGTTGGACAGCCCTTCGTTTTTAAATATCTTTTGCATGATAATGTAGCCCACAACAAAAGCCAGGGCAAACAGCAAACCATACCACCTGACAGCAAAACCGCCGATAAGCCAGACATGATCCGGTATCCTGAAAATATCGGGACTCACATTCCATGTAATGTAATTGAGCATCATAACAGGGACAAAAGTATCAAATTGTTCAAATCAAAACGATTCTGTCTCTCTGTTCTGAAAAGTATTTGTGGTTTGGGCCGGAATTTTTCGACGCTGATAACGCTGAATAATTATAACATGTATGACAAAAAAGAACATAACCACCATCAGATCAGGGAAAGTGGATTTCTAATGCATATTGTATTTTACAACCGCTGGTATTCAAAGGCGGGATACCCTTTTTCACCTGTATCGGGATCGTAAAAGCCGGTAAACCTTAATTTGTAAAAAATCCCCTTTCTGCTGCGGATAAAATAATTGTAGTTGGATTTGGTCTTGTAATAATAATCCCCGCCGTTGATATCTCCGAAAAGCTCCTTCCAGTCGTAACCGATTTTGTCAGCATCGGTACTATATTCCAGGAACAACACATCATCCAGGGTAACATCCTGAAAATTCATGATTGTGTCGAAAGCCACCCCCGTTCCGGGATTGGTCAGCACACCGGTTACAATATAAGGATAGGCATCCCCTTCGTCGGTGAAAAGCAAAGTGGAATATTGTGTAAACAGCAAGTCCCAGTTGTCCGATTCGGGTTCGATTTGTTTTACTCTTCCTCCGTCATTAAAACTGTATTGAATGTAATTGTATCCCGGATTTTGTTCGACAAAAGCATCGGTCATTTCCGAGTTGTCCATGTTTGACCATGTGAAGCGATAAACTCCGTTTTTCAGGCTGTGAAAAATAATTTTTTTCACCCCGAGTGTAAAACCATTTTCGTCCAGTCCCCGGTTGATCACATAAACCCGGTTCAAATAGACCGTATCATTCCCGGTGATCTTTATCCAGTCAGCAAAAGCCGTAGAATCGGGGTTGCCGTCGGATTTATCAAATTTCCAGTGAAGGCCGATGGTATCGGAAACCTGTGTGATATCGCTAAATTCCGTTACTGCAGCTTTCATGAATGATGCTGTGTTTAAACGGATAATATAGGAAGTATCGGCACAGGAAAACGAAAGGTCAAAGTCGTTTTTCTGGTTTATGCTTACCTGCTCGCCGGTATAAAGGTTGAAATAGACCTGATTGACATAATACTGTGTCAGTGGAATGATTTCCTGCTTTACGTCGCCTTTATCGTGTGGAGGTATGGGAATATCTTCTTTAAAACAGGAAGATAACCCGATCATTAACAGCCCCAATATGAATATATTTTTCATCATCATTTTCTTTAACGGTTAAATTGAAACCGGACCCTGACAAAGAATGTACGACCCCAGTTAACCGGTACCGACCCGCCTCCGCCGGTATGAATCCCGCCGTTTCCGCTTCCCCCGCTGGTCAGCACATCCGTATTGTTAAAAAGGTTTTTCCCGCCCACCTGAATATTGATCTGTCTTTTCCAGAACCAGCGGTTCATGCTGATGTCAAGACTGTTGTAAGGCAGAAGGGTAGTTATTTCGGTTTGTTCCTCATCATTGAGTATCAGTTGGGGGTAGGCCCCGTTGTACTTGTAAAACACTGAAAAATTAAGTTTGGTTTTTTGCCAGACATAATTTGCCTGTAGAGTAACATCCGTGCTGTAAAGGAAGTTTTGTGTCCCCGAAATGGCAACATCAATCTGCTTGCGGCCTGTCAGCGCAACCCCGGCCCTCAACCTTAACCACGGGTAAATATTATTATTGAAATTAAGTTCAAACCCCTGTGTATAATATTGGTCAATGTTGATGTAGGAATACAGCAACGGGTCTGCGGTCACCATAACAAGCTCGATTTTGTTATTTATCTGGTTATAGAATAAACCGAGGTCGAATCCCCAGTTGTAGGCTGCAGGCCGTTGCGGATTGTAACCGAGGGCAAGATTGATATTCAACGAGGTTTCCGCTTCCAGGTTTTCATTGCCATGAATATTGTGGTTGATGTCCACAAAATCAAGGTAAAGTTCCTTCAGCGAAGGCGCCCTGAAACCTTTTGCCATGGATGGATAAACGCATAGAAAGCGGTTCGGTAATGTTCCACTTGACGTTCAGCGAATACACCAGGGGTGCAGAGTATTTCGTATTGTAAATTACCCGTATTCCGGGCTGTATATTTAGAACCGGCACGGGAATATAGTTTAAACTCATATAAGCGGCGTAATCGCCGATCTCCTGCTGATTATCCTTAATACGTTTACCGTATCCCGTCTCGCGGTTAAGATCAATGCCGACCTTGTATTGCAGTTTCCCGCTTTTAATACTGTTGTTGTAATCACCCCGTAAAAGTATGTTGTCAAATCTTGTGGTGTCTTGTTTCGATTCTTCCGGGACCAGTGTTTCTTCAAGGTTGGTGAGGTCTTTCAGGTATGTGTTTTTTATTCTTGAATAATAAGAGTAGGCCGCTATCATATTCATGTTTGCCCGTTTTGTGAAAAGCTGGGTAATTTCGCCCCGGATAACAAACCGGTTTGTGTAATAATATTTGTCGAATGCTTTATCCCAATTGAACACTTCCAGCGGGTTGCCTTTGTCCTGGATCTTTTCATAAAAATAAGTGCCGCCGATCTTGAGTTTCGTTTTCTGGCTTTTGTACATATAAGTGCCATCAGCATCCCACTGGAGTTTGGGTTTCCATTCCTGATAACGTGTGACAGAATCGTTGTTGCTGAACCCGTCAAAAAAGTTCCTTCCGACATTCACAATGAAACTGTTTTTCTTTTTGGCATACGAACCCCCGCCTGAAAAATTATAAGCGCCTACGCTTTCGTAATACCCTTCGGCATTAAGCGATACTTTTTGCCGGTCGCTTTCTTTGGTGATGATGTTGATCACACCGGCCAGGGCATTGCTCCCGTAAACCACTGACATGGGCCCCTGGATGATCTCAATATGATCAATATTCTGGAGGTTAAGTTGCTGCAGATCAATGTTTCCATTTTGTCTTCCGATCACAGGGACACCATCCACCAGGAACTTGACATGCTCACCCTGAAGACCCTGCATTGAAATGGAAGAACCCAGCACATTGTCGTGTGTGCTCCTGATATTCAGCTCACCGGCCAGCATTTCATTCAGGTTGACCGCAGCTTTTTGATTAATGGTTTGGGAACCCAGGACTTTTATCCGGTAAATGGATTTGTCAACCGTTTCAGGCTGATATTGTGCCGTAACCACTACTTCATCCACATTGTAAACGGCAGGCGCCATAAACAATGTCTTTTGCTCGCCGGGCTTAATGGTGTCAACAAGGTGTTGATAACCGATGAAGGTAGCCGTGATCTTTACGGGAACTTTAGTGGAAAACTCCACCTTTCCTTTTTCATCGGATGTAACCCCCTTGGTGACACCCGATTTTTTACCGGTATTTTCAATTAAAACATGAGCAAAAGCAATCGGTTCACCCGTTATGCTGTCCACAAGTGATAAATGAACCTGATACCGTTTGTCATTATCAACTGTTTGGCCGGTTACCGGAAATCCGGTAACCAGAGCCAAACAAATGATCAGAATATTAATCCGAATTCTTTTCAATTTACTGAATTAACAATTTGGCACTACCCAAATAATTATTGCCTTTTATGTTCAGGATATACAAACCATGCTTCAGATTCAGGTTTTCCAGGTTTATTCCGTAATTCAGGTCTTTACCCCTGAATTGATTCCGGTAAATCTGTCTTCCTGTCTGGTCGCTGATCGTTAGAATTACGTTTCCTTCGAGGTCTTCCTGGCTCCGGATTGTAAACCTGTCCGATGCCGGGTTGGGGAAAATATTCAGTGACAAAGGCAAAACATGACGCTCATTGACAGAAGACAATGACACCAGCCATTTGTCAAGGACAAAATTACCGGTCTGCGAACCATCCCATTCAATAAACTTCAGTTTGTAAATGTCATCCTTGAAGTTCCTGATAAAATAGTAATTGGAGTCTTTCACTGTCCAGGAAAATGAATTCATGTCAAATTCCTTCCAATCATATCCTATGGTGTTTTTTGCCGAAT
>JAADID010000201.1 GCA_013151505.1 Chlorobiota bacterium
CAAATATCGCTACGGTACGATATGCATTGAAAAAGTTCTCTATATTTTTGAAAAATGAGAGGTAAATTTGGTTTTGATGTCATGGCCTGGTCCAAGTCAGCCATCCGCAAAGCCGACACGCAAGTCTTGAACCAGCGTGGGCCTACAATGAAAAAATAAAAACCGTACAATTTTTCCCGGAAACAACCTATAATTTCAATACTTTTGACGCTTAATCTTGTTACTGGATATGAGAAGTAATGTGAAGTCATTTTCCCTGTTTTTTCTATTATCTGTCCTTGTTTTTCCCTCATCCGTCTTGCAGGCACAGGAGATCTTCGGATACGTTATGGCTCCCGACGCCAAACGCTGGGCAGACTCGGTTTACAATTCACTGACATTAGAAGAAAGGATCGGGCAACTTATCTTTATCCGGGCCAATCAGTCGGGAAAAGATTACATTGAGGACGTCGGCGACCTTATCAAAGATTACAATTTGGGCGGAGTGGTGTTTTTTGCCGGAGACCCTGTCAGGCAGGTGCTGAAAGCCAACGAATGGAACCGGCTGCCCAAAACACCCCTGCTGTTTTCCATTGATGCCGAATGGGGACTGGGCATGCGTCTGAAAAATACTGTCAAATATCCTTTGCAAATGACTTTGGGGGCAATATCCGATGACAGCCTGATCTACAGGATGGGCAGGCAGATCGGGGAACAATGCCGGCGGGTCGGCATCCGGATGAACCTGGCTCCGGTGGTGGATGTAAACAACAATCCGCTGAACCCGGTTATCGGGATGCGGTCATTCGGGCAAAACCCGAAAGATGTAGCAAGGAAAGGAACTTTATACATGAAAGGCCTTCAGGATGTGGGGGTGATCGCCTGCGCCAAACATTTTCCCGGACACGGCGACACACAGACCGACTCGCACCTCACGCTTCCCGTTTTGAAAAAATCAAAGAAAGAGTTGCGCTCGGTTGAGTTGGTTCCGTTCAATCAGCTGATAAAAAATGGTGTGGCTTCGGTAATGGTGGCCCATTTATCCGTTCCGGCATTTGATAAGAGAAAAAATCGTCCGGCAACACTTTCCGAAAAGATCGTTACCAGGCTGCTGAAAGACAAAATGAGATTCAACGGGCTGGTGGTTACCGACGGGCTGGACATGAAGGGGGTGACCAAATATTTCAAAAAAGAGGTCATAGCTCTCGAAGCTTTTAAGGCCGGGAACGATATTCTGCTCATTCCGGAAGACATCCCCGCATCGGTAAATGCCATTGAAGATGCCATTAAATCAGGAAAAATTAAAGAGGAACAACTGGAAAAAAGTTGCAAGAAAATATTGGGCTATAAATACTTGGCCGGCGCTTATCTGCGGAAACCGGTGGATACAGCCAACCTGCTCACCGACCTGAATAAATATGAATACAATGCTCTGGTAAAAGAGATTTTTAAAGAATCGGTAACCATTGTGAAAAACGATGATGATCTGCTACCGTTAAGCCATCCCGACACATTGAAAACAGCTATCCTTATCATGGGTGACACGGAAGAATGTGAATTTGAGAAACCTTTTCGGCAGGTCATGAAAACGAACGTATTCCGGATGAAACATGATGCCGGGGTGGATGATCGGCAGGAAGTGCTTGGAAAACTGGAGAACTTCAACCTTGTGGTCATTGCCCTGGTCAACACAAATATCTCCGCGCCGAAACAGTTTGGTATTTCCGACAGCGACATCCAGTTTATCGAACACATTGCAAGAAAGAAAAATGTAGTGCTGGATATTTTTGCCAGCCCGTATGCGCTGAATTTTTTCAACGCCTTCGATGATCTGAATGCAATCGTGATCTCGTACCAGGACAAACCGGTTGTTCAAAAGATATCCGGCGAAATCATCATGGGCATGCTGGGCACAAAGGGGCATCTCCCGGTTGATGCAGGAATTTTCACAGCAGGCACAGGCATCGTTACGCAAAAAACCCGGCTCACTTACACTGACCCGGTTGCGCTTCATATTGACACGGCACTGTTGCGCAAAGTAGATTCCATTGCCATGGATGGTATTCGCAAACATGCTTATCCCGGCTGCCAGATACTTGCTGCCAAAGACGGTTTTATTTTTTATGACAAAACTTTCGGTTATCATACTTACGATTCAGTGCTGAAAGTAAAGAAAACCGATGTGTATGACCTGGCTTCCCTGACAAAAATTCTGGCTACCATCCCGGCACTGATGAAATTGGTTGACGAAGGAAAGATCAATATTAACGGCAAGTTATCTGATTATCTTTTCTACCTGAAGGGGACCAACAAGGAACCCCTGACATTCAAAGATGTACTGACACACCAGGCGGGGCTTGAGCCGTGGATACCTTATTATCAGAGCACATTGCTTGAAAACGACTGGGATACATCCGTTTACCGTTCCGCTATTTCCGAAGAGTTTCCCGTCCGCGTTGCCGAGAATATGTACATCCGCGAGAATTTCAAATACAGGATTTACGACCAGATCATCCGGTCGGAACTTGGAAAAAAAGAATATGCTTACAGCGACCTGGGGTTTTATTTGCTGAAAGATATGATTGAACAGATCACCAATCGTCCGTTTGACAAATATGTGTATGCCAGCTTTTATGAGCCTATGGGTTTATCCCGGTTAAGGTTTAAGCCGCGGAGGTATTTTCCGCTCAAAGAGATCATACCCACGGAAAACGATCAGGTATTCAGGCATCAGCAACTTCTCGGCGATGTGCATGACCAGGGTGCTGCCATGCTGGGTGGTGTTTCGGGGCATGCGGGACTTTTTGGAGATGCTTACGATGTGGCCGTCATGATGCAGATGTTCCTGAACGAAGGGATTTACGGCGGAAGAAAATACATCAATAAGGAAACCGTGAAAGAGTTTACATCTTACCAGTTTCCTGAAAAGGGCAACCGCCGCGGACTGGGGTTTGATAAACCGATGCTGGAATTTGAAGAGCATCTGTCCAATTGCAAAAATGCCTCGCCTTCAAGCTTCGGTCATTCGGGATTTACGGGAACTTACACATGGGCTGACCCCGAAACCGGATTGGTTTATGTATTTTTGTCGAACCGGGTTTACCCCGATATGGACAACAGTACCATTATGGATCTGGATATCAGGACGAATATTCATCAATTGTTTTATGAAGCAATTAAATAGGTATGTGTTTTTTGAATTTATTTGTTTTATAATCAGACATAAAATAACAGGAAAAAACATGAATTAAATGAAAGATAAAGGATTGAACAGGGTTTTATGGATAGCAGCAATTGTCGTTACTTTATTGCTTGTTATTTATCAACGGGTTACCGGACCAACCCAACCGGTGAACGGAAAAAAGATGATCGGCACGGAAAAAGTTGCTTTTAAATTCCTGCGATCTTACGATACGGGGAAAGACGCCCCTGTCATGGTCAGGGTAAAAAATAAAGCCGTTACCGGAAGATTGGTTTATAAACGATATAAAAGTTATGATAAATGGACGGAAGTGGATATGTCGCGGAATGAAAAAGGAGATCTCATAGCTTCGCTTCCCACCCAGCCACCTGCCGGAAAGATCATGTACCTTGTTAAATTATATCTTGACGGCGAGGAGATTGTTTTAACACCGGAACCGGTGATCCTTCGCTACAAAGGGGTTGTTCCGCTGGCAATACTTGCCCCCCACATTTTTTTCATGTTCTTTTCGTTGTTGTTCGGAATCAGGGCCGGGCTGGAGGCGCTGTTACGCAGAAAAGACACTTTGTTTTACGCAGGTGTTACCCTGGTCACTTTGTTTATCGGCGGACTGATCCTGGGCCCGATTGTTCAGAAATTTGCTTTCGGCGCTTACTGGACCGGCTGGCCGTTCGGGCATGATCTGACGGACAATAAAACGATATTTGTCTTTATTTTCTGGGTTGTCGCCTGGTTTAGGTTGAGAAAAAACCCCTTAAATAAAACGTGGCCTCTCGTGGCAACAATTATCATGATCCTGGTTTATGTAATCCCGCACAGCGCCCTGGGCTCTGAAATTGATTATACCAAGCAGCAAACCGAAAAAGTACAAACCAAAACCGGAGACTCATGAGTTTAAATCTGATCCTTATCGTTGTCACTGTCATTGTCTCTGTTGTGGCGTTCGGAAATCCCGATTTATTTGCCAGGATGAGATTCAATGCTTATCTGATAAAAAACAACCGGCAAACCTGGCGATTCATAAGTTATGCCCTGATCCATGCGGGTTGGCTTCACCTGATCATCAACATGTGGGTGTTGTATTTGTTCGGTAAACTGGTCGAAGCCGGTTATGTCGGGGTTTTCGGGGTCAGGGGCTATCTGTTTTATTTTTTGCTTTATCTCGGAGGTGTGATCTTCTCGGTATTGTATGATTTTGGAAAGCATAAGAACGATCCGAATTACAATGCGGTGGGTGCCTCGGGCGCCGTTTCGGCAGTACTTTTTTCCAGTATCCTTTTTTATCCTACCGGTGGGATTTATGTATTCCCTATTCCTTTTTCCATTCCGGCCTGGCTGTTTGGTATTTTATACCTTGTTTATTCGGCATATATGGGCAAAAGGGGGCAGGATAATGTGGGGCATGACGCCCATTTTTTCGGTGCGCTGTTCGGTATTGTTTTTACGGCCATCATTGTGCCAAATATCCTGACGCACTTTATCGAGCAACTTTTCGGATAAGAAACAGGAGTTTTTATGATCCGGTAATTAATTCATGGTGGGATCAATTGGGAATTTTGTCCAGTATTTATAGGTTCCGCCCATTTTTTCAAGCAGTCTGTCCCACATTTTCACCGGGTCCATCTTCATCAGGATATCTTTTGAAATATTGGAAATAACCCACGAATTTCTTTTCAATTCACCTTCAAGTTGATTGGCTGCCCATCCGGAATATCCCAAAAAGAAGCGTATTTCCGCGGGGTCAATCGTACGGATAAGTATCAGTTCTTTCAACGCTTCAATGTCGCCTCCCCAATACAATCCTTCCGTTATTTCCGTTGCGCCTTCCAGTTCTTCGCCCAGCGTATGGATATAAAACAAGCTCCCCGTTTCAACAGGTCCGCCAAGATAAACAGGCGCATCAAAATCAGGGAAGTCTTTTAATATCTCATTGAAAGTGGCGGTTATCCTTTTGTTCACGATCACACCAAAAGATCCTTCATCATTGTGTTCGGCCAGCAATATCACCGAACGACCGAAATAATAGTCGCTCATGAAAGGCTCTGATATGAGGACCCTCCCTTTTGCCGGCTTCAGGTTGTTGGTCCTGATCTGAACATATTTGGATATGTCTTTCATTATTTCGTTTACTTTTACACCTGTTTTTCCCTCAAAAAACATACCAATTGAAGAAGGTTGATAATCAAAATAAATTTGACAGCTTCCGCAAAGATTATACGTTCTTTGAATTTCAAAGTTATTCATTTCAGGTAAAAAACAAAAATCTTGAAGTAGTTTTTTTATTTAATCTTTCAGATAAATTTTTTTTCAATCCCAGCTTAACCTTCAGGGGAAGTCATAAAATTAATTTTGAAAAGATTGATCCTGCAGCCCTGAATGCGCTGGTATTTCATATCGGTATGGTGGAACTGATCAGTTACTGGAAAGCTGCCTGTCCCCCAAAAGTTGTGATACGACCTCACAAATTGACTGATGATCAGATTAAATGGTGGAAAAAATTATATTTCCACGGACTGGGGGAGTTTTTTTATCTTAACGGCATTGAGACGGACATGGATTCATTCGTGCATATTGAAACGGAAGGAGAAGCAGAGCCTGTTGAAGTGTTAGAATCTTCAAGCGGGACGCTTGAAGCGGGGGAGTTCCCCGGGTTACAATTCGAACCGGATAAGACGAAAGTTCTTGTTCCTATCGGCGGAGGTAAGGATTCGGTAGTTACATTGGAATTGTTGAACGACGGTGGAAAAGAAGTTTTCCCGTTGCTTGTCAATCCCCGTCCGGCCAGTGTGAGGACGGTTGAAGCTGCCGGGTATTCTTTGGCAGATTGCGTTGTGATCAACCGGACAATAGACCCTTTACTGCTTGAGCTGAATGACCGCGGTTTCCTGAACGGGCACACACCTTTTTCGGCTTTGCTGGCGTTTATCGGCGCCCTGTCGGCAGTGGCTTCCGGTGCAAATTACATCGCACTTTCCAACGAAAGCAGCGCCAGCCAGAGTACCGTTCCCGGTACCATGATCAATCATCAGTATTCCAAATCCATTGAGTTTGAGAAGGATTTTATTTCTTATGTGAAGAAATATCTCCATCCGGAGATTAAATATTTTAGTTTTTTGAGGCCGGTGAACGAGCTTCAGATCGCCAGGCTTTTTTCAGGTTTTCCGTGGCATTTCAACGGTTTCAGGAGTTGTAACGTGGGTAGCAAAAATGATACCTGGTGCGGGAAATGTCCCAAGTGCCTGTTTACATATATCATTCTGTCACCGTTTATCACGCAAAACCGGTTGTTGCAGATTTTCGGCAAAAACCTACTGAAAGACAGTTCACTGAAAGATATCCTTGATGAACTTACGGGAAAGGCAGCCGTTAAGCCGTTTGAATGTATCGGAACACCCGATGAAGTAAAAAATGCCTTATGGTATTTAGCCGGACAGACAGCGAAAGATAAAAAGCCAGTTTTGCTGGAACGGTTTCTGAAAGATTTTCCTGTCCCTGACATAAATACAGAATTTGAATATTTGCTGCAAAATTTTGATACTCACCATTTTCCGGAACCTGAATTTGAAGCCATCCTGAAAGATGCTTTATCAGATGGGGCAGTGGGATTTAAAAAGTTTTTAAAAAGAACACTGAAGGGAAATGAAAAAATACTGATCCTTGGTTTCGGCAGGGAAGGTCGTTCAACATACCGGCTGATCAGGCAATTGTTTCCTGAAAAAAAATTAGGTATTGCCGACAGGGATGAAAGCATTGCCGGTGATGAGTTGATCAGGGGGGACAAGGCATTGCAATTGCACCTTGGCAAAAACCACCGGGATGTTCTTGATGATTTCGACCTGGTCTTTAAATCGCCTGGTGTGAAGCTGGAAAACAAGGATAAAATTCAGAAAAAAATCTCCTCACAAACCAGTCTGTTTCTTGAATATTTTCGCGATAAGACCATCGGTGTGACGGGCACAAAAGGAAAAAGCACCACGGTTACCCTGATTCGTCATTTTCTTCAGCAGGCAGGACGAAAAGCCGTTCTGCTGGGAAACATCGGCGTACCCCCTTTTGACACCATCGGCGAGATTGATTATGATACGGTTGTTGTATTTGAATTGTCGGCTCACCAACTGGAGGATATACATGTCTCCCCTCATGTGGCGGTGTTGCTGAATGTTTATCCCGAACACCTCGATCATTTCGCTTCTTTTGAAAAATACAGCAAAGCAAAACACAATATTTACAGATACCAGATACCGGGAGATGTACTCATTACGGGAGAGAATGAATTTTTGGAAAATACGGCAGGAGAGAAAAAACTTTTCGGAAAATCCCAGGATGCAGATGCAAGAATAATCGGGGATGGCTTGCAATTTCAAAAGGAAAAATTTATGCCTGATCCCGGAGAGGTTCCGCTGAAGGGTGAACATAATTTCCTGAATATTCTGGCGGCCATACTAACGGCCGGGGAATACGGCGTGGATCACGGGGAAGCCGTTGAGGCATTGAAAACATTCCGGGGGCTTCCTCACAGGCTTGAATATGTGGGCAATTACGGGGGGATAAAATTTTATAACGACAGCATTTCCACAGTCCCGCAATCTACCATGGCCGCCGTAAAAACCATTCCCGGTATTGATACTTTGATTCTGGGAGGGTTCGACAGGGGGCTGGATTACACGGAACTGGTTGAATTCCTGAAAACCACAGATATCCGCAACTTCATTTTCCTCGGAAAAGCAGGGGAGGAGATGGAAAAATTGTTCAGGGAACCTCCGACGACGAGGCAATCCCTTTATCGTTGTGCCGATCTGGAAGAGGCATTTGAAATTATTAAAAAGCACACAGAAAAAGGAAAAACCTGCCTGTTGTCGCCTGCCGCTGCCAGCTACGATCAGTTTCATAATTTTGAGCACAGGGGAGATGCTTTTAAGGAATTGGCGAAAAGATTGTGATGTGATTAAACAGTTTGTTTGAATTTTTCTGAAAAAATAAAAACGCCAACCTTCTGATACAGCCTCAGCAGACATTTAATATCTGAAACACCTATTCATCTTTTAACCCCGGAATATGATCTGCCATCAATACAAAAATCCGAAAAGCCAGAGGGGTATTTTGTTTTTGTATCCGTATTCAATATCATCAATGGCAAGGAAAGTGTTTTGTAGGTTGCAACCTACAAAAAAAGATAAAAAATGTAGGTCATAACCTGCAAAATAGATAATTTATTGCTGGTTGTAACCTGCAAAGTGAGTGTTTTACAAGAATTACTCTTTGAAATATTAAAGAACGAGTTAAACCAATAGAAATAGATTATGAGTTAATTCGGACGATTAAAAAGCATAATTATGATGGGTGGATTTTGTTACACAAGATGTGCCCTTGAATTTGTAATAGAGACAGATCAGGAGAAAAAAATGTTTTAGTAAAATCTATATTTTGTTTATAAGTTCGGTTTTTATTAATTCATAAGCTTTTGTTTGATCATATTTTATGCCGGGCCGCAGTATGGCATAAATATCTCCTTCAAAATCCGGGTCTTT